>NZ_JAOALE010000043.1:0-22106 GCF_047462575.1 Synechococcus sp. 'PEA 65AY6A-5F PE A' | reverse complement strand
AAGTTGGTTTGCTAAGTGCTGCTATTGTACCCCTTGAGCCCTTAACAGGCTGTATTTTTGCCAGGTGAGTTGTTTAGAATGCGCTCATCCTGGCCAAGGTAAGCAATGCTACGTCAGATAGAGCGGATCCTGAAGCTAGATATGCTGCTGCGCTCCGGACAGCGAAAGACAGCCGCTTCGCTGGCTGAGGCTTTGGAGGTAAGTAAACTACCCGACACCCGCGCTATGCGCAGGGTGCGGGCTTTATCCCAATCCCTAGCGGCCCCAGAGGACAGCTAAGTTTCGGAATTTCAGGCGAGTTTACAGTCGCCCCAAGGAGAGAGATTACTTGAGCAGCGTTATAGTCAGCATCCCCTTCCCACCCGCAGTGTCCACACTTGAACAACTTGCCGCTGCGGTAGGACTTACCCTGCTCAGGGTGGATGTGCAGGCATTTGTGGCAGGTCTGCGACGTGTAGGCAGGCGGCACCAGCACCACAGGCACTCCAGCAATGGCAGCCTTGTAGGTCACAAACATCCTGAGCTGGTAGAACGCCCAGTTGTTAGTCCTGCGCCGCTCAGCCTTACTCCGAGACTTCTGATTCAAGCAATCTCTGATGCCTGTCAAGTCTTCAAAAGCCAGTGCCGCACCAATAGCCTGGGCATCCCTGACCAAGGTTTTGCTGATGTTATGGTTCAGCCATGTCTGGTAGCGCCGTTCTCTCCCAGAGAGCCTTCTCAACAGCCTCCTAGAGCTGCGAGTGCGTTTGGATTGAACCTTGGCGCGTACACGGCTGAACCGGTCACGGACGGCCTGGATGTGTTCTCCACTCCAAGAGCGTCCGTTGCTAGCGGTGGCGATATCCCGCCTGCCCAAGTCAACTCCGATTACCTTTGGAGTTTTACCGGTCGGGGGAGTGTCCAACTCAACCGCAATGTTGATGTAGTAGTCCCCTTGCTTGGTCTTGGACAGAGTAGCACTGGTGGGCGTTTGCCCCCGCAGCAAAGCGATTTGATAACCGCCAATCTTGAGCTTGAGCCAAACCCGTCCGCTCATCAGGGTCACGCCCACGGCTTGGTCGGACTCTCGGTACTTAAAAGTACGCACATCCAAAGTCAGGCTGGTGGGGCGAAACTTGTGGACTTGTTTCACCGCTTTGGCGTTGCTAATCACACGGCGGAGCGCCTGACAGACGTGGTTGGCTTTCAACCCCGTTGCCGCTCTCACTGGCCTATAAACCAAGTGGTGCAGCTTGGCGGTGTTCCAGCAGTTCTTTTGTTTGGCGGTGTCGAGAATCTGGTTGCAAGCATTCGCAAAGCCCTGCAAAGTGCGGTCAATTTCTTGACGCAACTCTTGTGGGACTATCAGCTTGCAACGTACAGAGATAGTCTGGCTCATGGGCTTATTGTAGCTCATCCAGGCTTTGACTAGCAGGCGGGCTTTCCTCCCGGCACCAAGCCTGCGGCTATGGTGCGGGCCTCCAGCCCGAAAATAGGTGAACGAACGGTTCGAGCGGATATTAGTTTCTTGAAGGATCGCTTTCAAGCCCCCATCAAAGTCAGCCGTGAAAAAGGGTATCACTACACTGATCGGGAATGGCGCTTGCCGACGATACCCCTCACTAAGGGGGAGCTGTTTGCCCTGACTTTGGGAGCGAGAATGCTGGAAGCCTACGCCGGATCGGCCTATGCCCCGCAGTTGCGCTCGGCAATTGGGCGGTTGGCGCAACGGCTTCCAGAGCAGGAGTGGCTGGATCTCCAGCAGCTAGCCGATGAGCGGCTCATCTTTCGGGCAGGGGCAGAAACCCATCTGGATTGGGAGATTTGGCAGCGGTTGGAGGATGCCTGTCGGGAGAAAAGACGAGTGTGGATGCGCTATCGCACCGCCAGCCGAGGCGATCAAGTGTCGGAACGGGAGTTGGATCCCTATCTCTTGCACATCTACCGCGGCACCAATCCCTACGTGATTGGCTGGTGCCACAAAAGACAACAAGTGCGCTGGTTCCGGGTAGATCGGATCCTGGCTCTCAAAACCCTGCCGGAAACTTTTGAGATCGACCCGACTTTCGATCCCAAAGCCCATCTGGCGATGATTTTTCAGCATGAGGCGGGCGGGATCCCTCGCCAGGTAAGAATTTGGTTTGACGCCCAAACGGCACCCTTCATTCGGGAGCGGCGCTGGCATCCGACCCAGGTCATTGAAGAAAACCCAGACGGATCCCTGATTCTGCGCATAACCGTGCGGGGGATGAATGATGTAAAGCGCTGGGTGCTGGGCTACGGCAGAGGAGCCAGAGTGCTGGAGCCTCCGGATTTGGTGGACATGATGCGGCAAGAGATCTGCGAGATGAGCCGGCAGTACGTTGACGAGGAGCCCTAGCGATGAGCAAGTCCCGATTTTGGGCCAAGACCGGACAGGGACAGTTGCGAGAAGATGGCCGACCTCTGTACCATCCCGTCCTCTGCCACCTAGCCGATACGGCAGCTGTGGCCATGGAGATCGTGCAAACCTACCTTAGCCCCCTTGCTCGTCAGCAGCTCTCAGTAGGATTGGGGCTGGAAGGGGATCCCTTAGCTCGCTTTTGCGGGTTCATGGCAGGGTGTCACGACCTAGGCAAAGTCAGTCCTGCCTTTCAATTTCAAGTGAGCGAGGTGGGAAAAGCGCTGGTGGGATCCCGTCTCTACGACCTGTGGCGCAGCTATCCCAACACTGGCCAAGCAGCCCCTCATGGAACGGTTACCGCCGCAACCTTGCCCGGCTTTCTGGAAGAGCTGGGGCTGCCCAAGAAACTGGCCCAAAAATTGTCAGCTATTGTCGGCGGTCATCATGGCTTTTTCCCGGGACTTCAGGATATTCAAAGTCTCTCCCCCGACGATGTCGGTCGAGGGGAGTGGATCCCATTTCGTCGAGAGATCTTCCAGCAACTACAAGATTTTGTTGGGCTGAAGAGGGAGGGGATCCCTGCCCGCTGCAGCAATTCCGCCGCCATGATCTTGGCCGGCCTGGCAACCGTTGCCGACTGGATTGCCTCGAATACGGAGAGTTTTCCCTACGCCAACGACGAGCCCTTCGAGACCTACGCTCAAGGAATAGCCGAAAAGGCCCAACAAGCCCTGAAAGCCCAGGGTTGGATTGCGCCCCCCACAGACAGCCCTCTTACTTTTCAGGCTCTCTTTGACTTCATCAGCGAGCCGCGACCGCTGCAATTGGCAGCCATTAACCTGAAGGACAGGCTGGCTCCACCCTGCTTGGTCATTGTCGAGGCCGCCATGGGAGAGGGCAAAACCGAAGCTGCGCTCTACCTGGCCGACCACCTGCAGCATCAAGCCGGAGCCGGTGGCTTTTACATCGGCCTGCCTACCCAGGCAACCAGCAACGCCATGTTCGAGCGCGTCAAGTCATTTTTGCAAAAGCGCTATCCCGATGCCATCGTAAACCTAACCCTCAGCCATGGGGCAGCAGCTCTCAAAGAAGATTACCTGGACACCGTCTGTCGCCTGGATCAGGTTTATGACCAGGAGGGCAAAGGCGTTTTTGCCAGCGAGTGGCACACTGCCCGCAAGCGGACGCTGCTCAGCCCTTACGGGGTGGGCACCCTTGATCAGGCTCTGATGGGAGCAGTACGGGCCCGCCACCAGTTTGTCCGCCTGTTTGGTCTGGCAGGCCGCATCATCATCCTGGACGAGATCCACGCCTACGACCTCTACACCAGCACTCTCCTGGAGCGATTTTTGGAGTGGGCAGCCGTTTTGGGATCCCCCGTGATCGCCCTCTCGGCCACCTTGCCCGCCGGTACCCGCCAACGATTGCTGGCTGCCTATGCCAGAGGCTGTGGACAGCCCCCGCCCGACTCACCTAATGCCCCTTACCCTCGCATCACAGCCCTAGCTTCTGGAGCGGCCCTAGCTCAGTCTTTTGCTCCTTCCGAGCATGTGCGCCGTCAATTGGGGATCCGCTGGGTCAGGGATGACCAGTGGCCCGCAGAACTCTCGCAAGTGCTTTCCAAAGGGGGCGGGTGCGTTACTGTTATCTGCTCAACGGTAGATCGCGCCCAGTGGGTGTTTCAGCATCTCCAGAAGTATTTTCCGCCGGAAGAATTGGGCCTGTTTCACGGGCGCTTTTTATTCAAAGATCGAGAGCAGATTGAGAAGCAATGCCTGGAGAGATTCGGCAAAAATGGACATCTCCGTCCCTCTCATTTTGTTTTGGTGGCAACCCAGGTCATTGAGCAAAGCTTGGATGTGGATTTTGACTTAATGATCAGCGATCCCGCTCCCATTGATCTTCTCCTACAGCGCTCTGGGCGGCTCCACCGCCATCCGCGGGACAAGCGACCACCTGAGCTATCTGCTCCCTACTTGTGGATAGTGGAACCAGAGCTAGCCGAGGAGGGCAAGGCTAATTTTCGGGAGAGCAGCTCTATCTACGATCGGCACATTCTCCTACGCAGTTGGCTGGCTCTAAGAGAGCGTTGCAACGTGCAACTGCCTGAAGAAATCGACGACCTAATCGAATCGGTATATGACTTGGAGATGCCTATCCCCGAAGCATTGGAAACCGTTCATGCTCAAGATTGGCGAGAGTCTTTGGAAAAGTACAAAGTTGAAGAAGAGGATGCTAAAAGATCTCGAGCTAATGAAGTAAAGATCCCACCGCCAAATGCTGATGTGAGGCCCGAACAGTTTACCTACCTAAAAAAAGAGGATGACGAAAGCACTATCGCTGCCGTTACCAGACTTGGGCAGCCTTCGGTGGCGACAATTTTCTTGCAACAAGGGAAGACCGGTTTAGTCTTTCCCGGCTCTCACGATCCAGTGGATCTAGAAACTGAGCCCAGCCTGCCGATGATTCGTAGGCTACTGGCCCACAGTGTTCGCATTGCTTCCCGCCAGGAGCTTGTAAAGGAGCTGCTGAGGCGGGAAAACCCCAAAACTTGGACATCTGCTTTGCTGCGTAACTGTCGCTACGTTGTCTTGAACGCCGAAGGCTGGGCTCAAGTTGGCAAATGGCGACTGCGGTTGGATCCTAACCTAGGGATCACCATCGAGAAGATGAACAGCTAACGTTAGGGAGGAGCTCATGGAAACTCAGTCCTTTAATCTCACCAAAGAAAAGTGGATCGTTGTCCCCACACCCGTGGGGGTGAACCGAACTGCGTCAAGGGGCGATGGTGCGTCGGCAAGAGTTGTCCCCACACCCGTGGGGGTGAACCAATCTATGAGCCCCCTGGTAGTTCTCCTGCTGTACGTTGTCCCCACATCTGTGGGAGTAGCCGGCTAGACAATTAAGACAATCTCACATCTACCGGGATCCCTTGCCTAGGTGGGCGACACTGGGGCTAGGTCGCAGAAGCGCGATATCTAAGGAGGGGAGTATGAGCAGGAGCTTGCTGGAGCAGTTGCGAGAGATGACGGTGGTGGTGGCCGACACGGGGGATATCAACGCCATCGAGACCTTTAAGCCGCAGGATGCCACCACCAATCCCTCTTTGATTACAGCAGCCGCCCAAATGCCCCAGTACCAGGGCATTGTCGATGAGACCTTGCTCAAGGCCCGCCAAGACCTGGGATCCAAAGCCGACACCAAAGCCGTGGTGGCCCACGCCATCGACCAACTGGCGGTGGCCTTTGGCGTGCGCATTTTGTCCATCATCCCCGGTCGGGTTTCGACGGAGGTGGACGCCCGGCTCTCCTACGACACAGCAGCCACCGTGGCCAAGGCCCGCCATCTCATCGAGCTCTACAAGGCGGCAGGGGCGGATCCCAAGCGGGTGCTCATTAAGATTGCGGCTACTTGGGAAGGGATCCGCGCCGCCGAGATCCTGGAAAAAGAAGGGATCCACTGCAACCTGACTTTGATGTTTGGCCTGCACCAGGCCATTGCCTGCGCCGAAGCGGGGGTAACCCTCATCTCGCCCTTTGTGGGCCGCATCCTGGATTGGTACAAAAAACACACAGGCCGGGAGAGCTACCCGCCCGCCGAAGATCCAGGCGTGCAGTCGGTAACCCAGATCTACAACTATCTGCGCAAATACGATTACCCAACGGAAGTGATGGGGGCCAGCTTCCGCAACATTGGCGAGATCATCGAGCTGGCCGGCTGCGATCTCCTAACCATCTCGCCGGCTTTGTTGGCGGAGCTGCAAAACACCGAGGGCCAGCTGGAGCGCAAGCTGGATCCGGAAAAAGCTAAGAAAATGGATATTCCCCGCCTGGTGATGGATCGGGCCACCTTCGACCAGATGCACCGGGAAAACCGCATGGCCTCGGAAAAACTAGAAGAAGGGATCCAGGGCTTCTCCAAGGCGCTGGAGGTGCTGGAAAAACTGCTCACCGAGCGGCTGCAGAAGCTGGAGGGCGCCAAGGAAACGATTACCCACGCCGCCCAGGATGTCTTCCGCATCTACGACCTGGATGGGGATGGCTTCATCACCCGCGAGGAGTGGATGGGAGCAGATCGCGTCTTCGATGCCCTCGACACTAACCAAGATGGCAAAATTACTCCCGAAGAAATGCTGGTCGGACTGGGGGCAGCCGTTTATCTGAGAAATTAGCCAGGCAAGCAAGCCCTATGGGCGAGAGCTTTCGCCGCTTTGGAGACGCAGTAGCCGCCCTGGAGGCCCAGGCCCGCCGCTGGATTGCCCAGTATCTGCAGGGGATCCCTTACGATCCGCCGCCGGGGCCGGCGGCCAGACAAGTGCTGCACTGGATCGAGACCGACTTGCTCCCTCGGCTGCAGCAAACCCCCCAGGAGCTGAGGCATCTCCTGCACGGGCTCAACGGCGGCTATGTGCCCAGCGGCCCTTCCGGTGCCCCCACCCGGGGCCGGGTGGAGGTGTTGCCCACCGGGCGCAACTTCTACTCGGTGGATATCCGCGCCATCCCTACCCCCACCGCCTGGCAGGTTGGCTCGCTGGCTGCCGAGCGGCTGGTGGAGCGCTACGTGCAAGAGCAGGGGGAATATCCCCGCCACCTGGGCCTATCCGTTTGGGGCACCTCTACCCTGCGCACCGGCGGCGACGACTGGGCCGAGGCGCTGGCGCTCTTGGGAGTCAGGCCCCGCTGGGAGGGGGGACGGGTGGTGGATATTGAGATTTTGCCCGTGGCGGTTTTGGGCCGGCCCCGCGTGGATGTAACCCTGCGCATTTCTGGGTTCTTTCGCGATGCTTTTCCCAACCTGATTGCCCTCTTCGACCGCGCCGTGCAGGCCGTGGCCGCCCTGGAGGAGCCGGAAAGCGACAACCCCCTGCGGGCCCAGGTGCTGGCCGATACCCAGTACTGGCAGGAGCAAGGGATCCCGCCTTCAGAAGCGGCAAAGCAAGCGCGGCTGCGCATCTTTGGCTCCAAGCCGGGGGCCTACGGAGCCGGCCTGCAGGGGCTGATCGAGGCGCAAAACTGGGAAACGGAAGCGGATCTGGCCCGCGCCTACCTCAACTGGAGCAGCTACGCCTACCGGGCCGAGGGCGAAGGAGAGCCGGCCCCCGCAGCCCTGCGGCGGCAACTGGCCCGCCTGCAAATTGTCCTGCACAACCAAGACAACCGCGAGCACGATCTCCTTGACTCGGACGACTACTACCAGTTTCAGGGAGGCATGGTGGCAGCGGTGCGGGCGCTCCAGGGCCGCAACCCCCAGATCTACTTCGGGGATCACGCCCGTCCCCACAACCCCAAGATCCGCACCCTGGCCGAAGAAATCGACCGCGTCTACCGCGCCCGCGTCGTCAACCCCAAGTGGATTGCCGGCGTGATGCGCCACGGCTACAAAGGCGCCTTCGAGATGGCCGCCACCCTGGACTACCTCTTCGCCTACGACGTCACCACCCACGCTGTGCCGGACTTTATGTACGCTGGCCTGGCCCGCGCCTACTTGCTGGATCCCCGGGTGCAGCAGTTTTTGCGCAACCACAACCCTTGGGCGCTGCGGGACATGAGCGAGCGGCTGCTGGAAGCCCACCAGCGGGGCTACTGGCAAGAGCAGGCGCCGGAGCTGGTGCCCCACCTAGAAGCCCTGATGCTGGAGACGGAAGCCCGCCTGGAGGCTACCCAGGGATCCCTGGCGGGGGAAGGTTAAGTTCGGCTAAGATGCTCTCAGCAAACCAGACGCGGAGGGATCCCGATCCATGAGCAAAGCCAAGCTGTTGCGAGAGATTCTGGGGCCCCTGCTGGAAGATTACCGCTACTGGTTTGAGCGCTCTCGTCGCTTTTTGCAAGAAGAAACTTTAGAATTCATCAGCCCAGAGGCGCAGCAGGCCCTCCTGGAGCGGGTTTTGGCTGCCCAAGCGGAGCTCCAGGCAGCGGAAGCCCTCTATCAGTTGTCGGATAATGAAGTTGGCGTTGACCCGGCCCTGATGGCAAAATGGCATCGCCTGCTGATGGAGTGCGCCGAGCTGGGCCGTCGCTTTCGCCAAATTCACCCCTCCTCCGACTCATCTGACCCGTGATGCTGCAGATCCTCTACCTCATCGCTTTTGTGGCCATTGCCTTTGTAGCCCTGCGCAACCTGGTGGCCAACGTGGTTACTCTGAGCAAAGAAGAGCGCAAGGCCTCGCCACGTCGAGGCCGCCGGCAGGTGCCCCACCCAGAGCTGTTGGATGAAGAAGGCAACCTGACGGAAGAGCCCTTGCTGGTCATTCGCTCGGCCAGCTTGGAAGAGGCCCGCAGCCGCCTGGAGGATCTCTACTCTGGCTCTCCCGACGAGGACTAAAAAAGGGAGTTCAAGAGCGGCGCAGGAGCTCCCCCTTTCTCGGTGTCGGCCCGAGTCAGGTGTGGGGGTGAGCAGCCTTTCCTGGATGAAGTTGCAGTAAAACATTTGGCGCCGAGAACTATCCCCAACTCCCCTCTCCCTCAGGGAGAGGGGCCAGGGGTGAGGGCAGCGGCGCGGGGCGCTTGGGTAGGCAGCAAGGTATCTTAATCTTGTCTGAGACAACTGCAGTCAATCTGGCTCTTCACCCAGTGGCCTCTGGAGCTGGCCTGCAGCGTTTGCGCAAACGTCACCAATGGGATCCGATTCCAGTTCCGATTTCGAGGTGGCAGCCGTCCTGGAGGCGGTGCTGAGCAAGCTGAAGGTTTTGGCGGAGACGGGACAGACCTTTGGCCAGCCGATTACCATTGGCGACACAACGATTGTCCCCTACGTGTCGCTCTACTTTGGCGTTGGGGGAGGAGGGGGCCATTTTGGCAAAACGGCCAGCGGCTTTCGCAGCAACGGACGGGATCCGGCCAGCCTGTTTGGCGGAGCGGGGGGCGGGGTGCGCATCGAGCCGGTGGGCTTTTTGGTGATCCGGGGGGAGCGGGTGGAGCTGCTAACCACGGCCCAAAAGCCCAGCCAGTGGAGCCAGCTTGGCGAGACTATAGTTCCCCTGCTGCAGCAGTGGTTGCAAAGCCGGGCCGACAACTCCTCATCCTCAAATGACCAGCCAAATGACTAGCCGCGAATGAAGAGGCGGGATCCCTGGGGGGAGGGCTGCACGTCGATGCGGTGGGGAAAGGCCTCTTGCAGGCTGGGGATGTGGGTGATCACCAGGATGCAGGCAAAGTCGGAGGCAATGGCGTTGATGGCCGCCAGCAACTGGGCCCGCCCGGTGGCGTCCTGGGATCCAAACCCCTCGTCGATGATCAACGTTTGCAGGTCGGATCCCGAGCGCTGGGTAAGCAGGCGGGAAAGAGCCAGGCGGATGGCGAAGTTGATGCGGAAAGCCTCTCCCCCAGAGTAGGTCTCGTAGGGACGGGTGCCGCGGGGATCGGCGATGAGGATGTCGAGGGTCTCGATCAGCTTCTCCGAGCGCCGCCCCGAGCGCTGGGTTACAAAGCGCAGATGGAGGCGGTGTTGGGTGAGGCGGCCCAGGATCTGGTTGGCCTGGGCCTCTAGCTCTGGCAGGACATTTTCGATGATCAGGGCGGGAATGCCGTTGCGGCCGTAGGCGTTGGCCAGCTCCTGGTACACCTGCTGCTGGCGGCGGGCCTGCTGCAGTTGTCGCTCCAGCTCCGTCCGCTCCGCCTGCTGTTCAAGAGCCTGCTGCAGCCGCTGTCGGGCCGCCCCGATTTGAGAAAGCACCAGATCCAGCTCTTGCCGGTTCTCCTGCAGAGCTTGGCGGATCCCTTCTAGATGAGCCGGGGAAACATCGGGGTGCTCGGCCAGTTGTCGCTGCAGCGCTTCCAGCTCTTGGGCAGCCTGGGCAAAGTGTTGCCGGCTTTCCTGCAGGCGTTGGGACAGGGCCTGGCTGCGGGCTGTGGCTTCCGGCAGCTCCTGGCGGGCCATCTGGAGGGCTTGCAGGCGGGCCGGCCACAGTTGCGCCTGGGCCAGTTCTGCTTTTACCTGCTGGTGCAGGGATCCGTCGTAGCCGACCTGGTGCAGCGCCTGCTCGATCTGGGCCAGGCGTTCTGCCAGCGGCGAGTCAGGGGATCCCGCCTGTTGCAGGGCCTCCAGTTGCGCTTGCAGGGAGGCGATTTGCTCGCCTAGGCGGGCGCGGCGCTCCTGGGCTTTGCGCAGCTCGTGGGAGCGGCCCAGGGCCCAGCGCCAGCGCTCCACCTCTCCCCGTTGCAAGGCATGTTCCCGCTCGTCATAGCCCAGCTGCTGCAGGGCCTGTTGGATCTGGGCAAGCTGCTGCCGCGCCTCTTGGGCATAAGCTTCTTGGCTGAGGATCTGCTCCAGTTCTGCGGCTTCTGCCCGCCGCGCCTCCAGTTGCCGCTGCCGCTCCTGCTCAGCCTCCCACTGCTGTTGCAGGCGCCCCTGAAGGTGCAGGCGCTCGTCCCAGGTGGCCAACTCTTGGCCAAGACGCTGGGCTTCTTCCTGCAGCAGCCCGATCTCCCGGTCGGCCACCGCCAATTGCTCGCGGATTACAAACAGCTCGCCAGCAATTTCCTCTTGCCGCTGGCGGTGTTTCTTCAGCACCACTGCCCTCAAGGACGGGCTGAGCGGACGGGCACAGAGAGGGCAAACCCAAATTGGGGCGGTCGGCACTTTGGTGGGCGGTGCTGGCATGGACTCGGCAGGCTGCTCTGAGAAGAGGGGGTCTGCGGTTACTTCGGATCCCGGTTCTGCAGCTCCCTCGGCAATGGCCTTCGCCCCCGACAAAGCATGGGTGGGACGGCACCGGCCAGAGTCTGGATCCGAAGGGCCCAAGTGATCCGGGCGATCCAGATCTTCTAGCTCTGCAGGATCCAAGCGCTCGGCGTGGAGGGACTCCGCTCCGCTATCGCCAACAGGAAACTCTTCCCAAGGAGCCTCTAGCAGGCGGCAGCGTTCCTCCTCCTGTTGCCACTGGTGCTGGAGAACCCGCTGCCGCTCCTGCAGCTTCTGCACAAAGAGGCGGCGCTCCTGGATTTTTTCCAACACCTGCTGCTGGTAGAGGCGCTGCCGCTCCAGCTCGGCCAGGGCTGCAGCGCTGGCGGCAATTTTCTGGGCCAGGTGCTGCTGCTGTTGGGCCAGGGTTTCCTGGCTTTGCAGGTGCTCCTGGAGGAACTGGAGGCGGGCTTGCAGACGTTCTCCCTCGCGGCGGATCTCCTCCTCCCAGTGCCGTTGTTGCTCCAGGAGGGCAGCGGCTTGGGCCTGGGCCTCGTTTAAGCTTTGCAGGCGCTCCTGGGCTTGCCGGTAGTGGTGGAGGGCGTTTTCGATGCGCTCTCGTTCGGCCAGCACCTGGGCATCGGCCTGGGCTTGGGCCTGGCAGGCGGCCAATTCCTGTTGCAGCCGCTGCATTCTGCGCAGTTGCTGCTGTTGTTGCTCGGCCTGTTGGGCCTGCAGCTTTTGGCGTTCTTGGAGCAGGTATTGCTGTTGCTCGAAGAGGTGGTGAAGATGGCGATCCTGGGCCATCAGGGTTTGATAGCGTTCGTAGCCCGCCAGGATCTCCTCGCTTTGGGCAATCAGCTCTTGCAACTGGAGCAGGTGCTGTCGTTGAGCTCGCCACTGCTGTTCGGTGTGGTGCAGGTTGACGCTGAGCTTGTTCAGGTGCTGGGCAAGCTGCTGGTGGCGCTCCTCCAGGGTGTGGCGATGTTCATAGGCGCGTTCTAGGGCCTGTAATTCCTGCTGCTGTTGGGCCAGGAGCTGTTGCAGATGGATTTGCCGCTGTTGAAGCTGCTCCAGTTCGGCTTGCATCTGCTCGATAGAGACCTGGTGTTGATCCAGCTTGTGCAGGCGCTCTTGGAGCAGGTCGGCTTTGAGCTTGGCGCTGCGGGCCTGTTCGCGGCAACGCTCCGCCAGCAGATCGTACTGCCCCAGCTTGAGCATGTCGGCCAAGATCTGCTTGCGCTCGCCGGGACGCTTCAGGGTAAAGGCATCGGCCTGCCCCTGCCGCAGGTAGGCCGAGTGAACAAAGGTATCGTAGTCGAGGCCGAGCTGATTTTGGATGGCCTGTTGGGTGGCACGCAGGCCGCGGCGGGTGAGGCTGCGCCAACGGGCTTGGCCGTCGCTTTCTCCAGTTTGAATTTGCCACTCCAGGGATCCTTCCCCCGCGAGGTGGCGACTGCGCAGGACGCGGTAGGTTTGCCCCCGCGAGCGGTAGACCACCTCCACCCAGGTTTCGCTGGCCCCCTTGCGGATGAGATCGCTGTCGTTGCTGGCCCGGCTCTGTCCCCAGAGGCCCCAGGTAAGGGCGTCGAGCAAAGCCGATTTGCCCGCCCCGTTGGGGCCGCAAATGCAAGCGGTGTGGATCCCGCGCAGATCCAAAACCGCCTGAGAGTAGCAGAGAAAATTGTGTAAGGTCAGGCGAACTGGGATCACAAGGGCGGCTCTGGTCGCTGCAAAGCAATGGCGATGAGCCATTTGCTCCAGTTTATGAAGTTATTGGCTAGATCCCAAGTTTTGCCACAGCCAGAAAACGGTTGTCCCACCGCCCTGAGCCCACCAGGGAAACTGGCACTGCTGCTGAGGCGGAGCAACCCGAAGGAGCAAGTGCGGTTGCGGAACCAGTAACTAAGAGTTCCTAGGCTTACTGCTGGGCCGGAGCAAGCTATAGCTAGGGGGAGTACGTCCATCTGCCCTCCTCGCCAGCCGGGATCCCGGGAGACAGCCATCCAGAACCTAGTTGGCCCACTGCGGAGCGAGGGGGATGTTAGAACGGGGAAGGCGGAACACCAGATGGCGGAGTGATGGAGCTATGAAGGAAGACTGGGCAAAACGGTTGCGCAACAGTTTAGTTGCCGTGGTGGCCGTGCTCCTGGCGGCAGGCTTGTTTTTAGCCAATCAAGCTCGTCAGGCTGGCACCAGCTTGGCTGACTTGGCTGCAGAGGCAGTGTCCTGGGAGGAAGCGCAGGCCAACGGCAAGCCTTCTCTGGTGGAGTTTTACGCCGATTGGTGCACCACCTGCCGAGCAATGGCACCTCTCCTGGCCAGCCTGAAGAAAGAATTTGCCGATCAGGTGAACTTCGTCATGCTGAACGTGGACAACCCCAAGTGGCTGCCGGAGTTGAGCCGCTACCGGGTGAACGGGATCCCTCACTTTCTCTTTTTGGATGGTCAAGGGGAAGTGCTGGGATTTGCCATCGGAGAGCAGCCTGCCGCCATTTTGCGGGGCAATGTGTTGGCTCTGGCAACTGGGCAGCCCCTGCAGTTGACCAATGCCGGACAGGTGTCTGAGTTGGATCGGGGCAGGCCTGTCCTCCCGCATCAGGCGGATCCGCGCAGCCATGGATAGAGACCTAGGAGCTCGCAGTTGTCGGGCTTGAGGCTCCCAACTGTCCCTCTAAGCCGCCCACTGGTCTTGCCAGTTAACCGCTCCCTGAGTTGCGCCCGCCCCCCTCTCCCACGCCGCTGAGGACGGATGTTCTCCACCGGGAAAACCAGCGCCTACCTCTTCCAGGTGGGGGAGTCCCCGCGGTTGAGGATCGCCAAGCAGCGACTGTCTCGGCAGCGTCGAGGTAAGGCCAAACTTCTTCGGTTAGGCTTGGGCAGCCTGCAGCCGCAGGTGCTGAACTAGAGCCTGTAGGCCCAATAGGTAGCTGTGGGCTCCAAATCCACTGATTTGGCCGATGGCTACAGCAGCAATGTAGGAGTGTTGCCGGAAAGGTTCGCGGCGATAGATATTGCTCAGGTGAACTTCCACCGTGGGCAGCCCTACGGCAGCAATGGCATCCCGCAGAGCGATGCTGGTGTGGGTGTAGGCGCCAGGGTTGATGAGGATGCCGGAGTGCTGCTGGCGAGCCCGGTGAATGGCATCGACCAACACCCCCTCATGGTTAGACTGCAGGATCTCCAGCTTTGCCCCAAGAACTTCTGCCTGCTGGTGGAGCGCCCGATCGATCTGTTCTAAGGACACCGAGCCGTAGATGCCTACTTCTCGCACCCCCAGCAAGTTGAGGTTGGGGCCGTGCAGAACCAGAAGGCTTAGGAGCTCGCCAGCGGAAGCAATGGCAGTCGGATTAACGACGACGATGGGATCCATTTTCTACGGGAATGGGAGCAGGTTGGGGCTGAGGACTTCCCAGAAGAGTATCAATCACACGTTCCACCCATTCGCGGATCTTTTCGAGAACTTTTTCTACCCAATCCATCCGACCTGCCTCGTAGGAGTTACAGAGCCATCAACGGAGCTTGACCAATGGATCTCCATGATAGCGCTTTTTCCCGACAAGCGTGGAAATGCCATCGGACTAGTAAAGGGCGCTCAGGAGCACGATATCCACGACCAGGAGGGCACCTGCAAAGGCCAGCAGGCTGCGCACAATTTGACGCTCTTGTTTGGAGCGATGGGATCCGCCAAGGCGGAGCCAGCGGAGAGAGTTGGGGAGGCGGTACAGCATAGCAACAGTCGATGGGATCCTAACTTAGGAGCGCCAATGCCCCAAGGTGATCATGCCCCATTCTGTGAGCTTCGGATCCCGGCGGACTTCCCCACGCGGGGGGGGAATACCAGCGTGGCTATGGGGACCAATTCCTTTTAGAGTGGGGGTTAGGCCATTTTTGTTGTCGATGACCACTCCTCTAACTCAAGCCGAAACCGTTTTTCAGCGTTGCTGGGATCACTGGCAAGCTCTGGCCAGCCGTCAGGATCTGCAGCCGGAGTTCAAAGCTTTATCCACTCTGCGCAAGCGTCTTGTCACTCGGGTGTTTTCCATTGCGGTGTTTGGTCTGGTCAACCGCGGCAAGTCGGCTGTCTTGAACGCCCTGACCGGCGAGGCCCGCTTGGAGGTAGGGCCCCTCAACGGGGTGACGCAACAGCCGCAATCGCTGCTGTGGCAGCCGGGGCCGGGGATCCCTTGGCAGGTACGGTTCATCGATACGCCCGGCTTGAACGAGATCAACGGAGAAGCCCGCGAACAGTTGGCCTGGGAGGTGGCCCGCGCCGCCGACTTGATCCTGTTTGTCATCGCCGCAGACCTGACCCAGTTGGAGTACCAGGCTCTGTTGGAGCTGCGCACCCTGCACAAGCCCATCCTGCTGGTGTTGAACAAGTGCGATCTCTATTCGGAAGCCGAGTTGCAGGCCATTCGCGCCCAGATCAGCCGCCACTTGGGCTGGGTGTTGCCGCAGGAGATCTTGACGGTGGCCGCCCGTCCCAAGCCCACTAAGGTGCGCACCCACTGGCCAGATGGCCGCATCACCTTGGAATGGGAGCGGCCCGCACCCCAGATCGAGGCCCTGCGAGGGCGCATTGTGGAAATTTTGCAGGCAGAGGCGGGATCCCTCTTGGCCCTCAATGTGCTGAAGCGGCTGGAGCACCTCCAGGCCCAGCTCTGGCAAAAGCAGTGGCAGCACCACGCCCGCTTTGTCGAGCAATGGGGCACGGCCTGCGCCCTCGGCAAGGGGATCGCGGTGGGCTTGGCGCCACTGGGGCTAGATCTGCTGTTGGCGCCGCTACTGGATGGGCTGTGGCTGTTGGGCCTGGGAATGCGGCTGCGCCTGCCCTGGGGATCCTTACGGGAGGCGCTGGGATCCGCCCAGGAGGGGCTGTGGCGACTGCTGCTGCTCAATGGGGCGCTGCTGCTTTTGGCCGAGGGGGTGAGCTCTTGGCTGTGGGGAGGCTGGAGCAACAGCCTCTTGCCGGGTCTGGTGGCGGGGGCGAGTTTGTACCGCTTGGGATCCCTGGCGCCACGGGTGTTGCTCCGGTTTGCCCCAGAGGGGTTCGGCCTAGGGGCCCTCTTGCGGGATCTCATCAGCAGCCAAGAGCTGGCTGAAAAGGCCTAGGGTTCCTCTTCCCGGCCATCCTGAGCCATTTCGGCGGCGTGGTAGGAGCTGCGCACCAGGGGCCCAGAGCGCACCTGGCGAAACCCCATCTGGAGGGCAATCTGGCCCAGCTCGACAAACTCCTCCGGCGTCCAGTAGCGCTGCACCGGGCGATGGGCCAGGGAAGGCTGCAGATACTGCCCCAGGGTGAGCCGGTCACAGCCTACCGCCAGCAGATCTCGAAAGGTTTCCAGCACTTCTGCGCGGGTCTCGCCGTGCCCCAGCATCAGGCCGGACTTGGTGGGCAGGCCGGGATCCAGCTCCTTCACCGTTCGCAAAACCCGCAACGACAGGTCGTAGCCAGAGCTGCGCCGCACCGCCTGCGACAGCCGGCGCACCGTTTCGATGTTGTGGTTGTAGCAGGTCGGTCGGGCCGCCACCACACGGGCAATGCAGTCGCGCTCCCCGCGAAAATCGGGGGTGAGCACCTCGATCTGGATCCCAGGGCAGCGCCGCCGAATCGCTTCCATCACCTCCACGAAGCGGCCGGATCCCTGGTCGGGCAGGTCGTCGCGAGCTACCGAGGTGAGCACCACATAGCGGAGCCCCAGCAGCTCAACGGCCTCAGCCACCTTTTCCGGCTCCTGCGGATCCAACGGCGCGGGCCGCCCGCTAGCCACCTGACAAAAGGAACAGGCGCGGGTACAGATCCCGCCCATCAGCAGGAAGGTGGCAGTCTTTTGGCTGTAGCATTCGGCCCGATTGGGACAGCGCCCCTCTTCGCAGATGGTGTGCAGGCCCCGCTGCTTGATCACCTGCTGCACTGCCGAGATATCGCTGGCCTTGCCGATAGAGCGCTTGACCCAACTGGGAAGAGAGCTAACAGGCATGGGAGGACGAGAAAGAAGAGATAGCGTCCATTGTGGCATGGACGCCTTCCAGATCGATCGCCCTTGGCCGGAAAAGGGCTAGGCCACCTGAGGAGAGGTTAGCATCTGGTTGACGATGCGCTGCACAATTTGAAAGCCAGTCGCCGCCTGCCAGCCCAGGATCCCCAAAATCACCAAATTCAGCAGGAGGTGGACATTGCGAGCCCAGGCCTTTTGGCCATCCTTCATCAGGGGCGCCAAAGCCGCAGAGCTAGCCACCAAGGCCACAATGCCCAATCCCGCCAGCAAGTGGGGGCCAACAAACAGCTTGCCGTTGTTGAGGTAGGTCACCCCCATGCCGCCCAGGGCCCCGAACACCATCAACAGCAAGAACAGGGATCCCGCAAGAAAGTGCCGCTGGCCAAACTTACCCTTGACGAGTTCTTTGCGCTCTTGTGCAGAAGCAGTGCGCAGCCGTCGCACCTGCAGGCCCAGGTAAAGAGCGTAGAGAGCTAGGGCAAAGGCGAAAATCATCAGCACAGGGTGAAAGAAGGGCAAAGCCAGCTTCAGCCATTGGGGAAGTTGAATGCTGTTCATAGGGATTGCGCAACGAAGAGGAGGCTGCCCCTAAATTAACACAAATTTAAAAAACTTCTGTCGCGGCACGGGCGCGTGTGGACTCCGGGAGTGGGAGCCCTATCTGCATCAGATGCTGGTAGAAATGGATTTGCCATTGGCAGCGGGCCAGATGATGGGCTTTGCGACTTGGGTAACGCTGCGGATCCCAATTCCAGTAGCAGTCTTCCAACCAGTCTTGCAAGAAGCCATCCCCAATTTCAGGGTAAGCAGTTGGAGCCTTGATCAGGAGGGGCTTTGTGGCGCTTTTCGGTAACCGTGGATCCCTTTTAGCTTTTTTCCGGTAGCTCGATTGCTGTTGCCTTTTCGGCCTTGCTGCCTGCCCTCTGGGCTTGGGTCGAGGGTGGAAACCGTCCTTGCGCACAAGGCGTTCTTCCTCCCTCCGTAAGCCTGGCCGAGGAGGGATCCCTTGGCGCGCCCCGATACCGTGATGTCTCCCCTTCGTCCGCTGCCACCCCCCGCCTCAAGATCCAAGCCACAGGGCATAATGGGCTAGCAACTTCTTTTGAACAGGGATCCGCAGCAGCATGGGACGGGCAAAGAAAGTGGTATTGGCCTATTCGGGGGGCGTCGATACTTCCGTCTGCATCCCCTATCTCAAGCACGAGTGGGGGGTGGAATCGGTGGTCACCCTGGCGGTGGACTTGGGTCAGGGGGCGGAGCTGGAGGCCATTCAAGCCAAGGCCCTGAGGGCCGGGGCCGAGCAATCCCTGGTGCGGGAGGCCGTCCAGACCCTGATTGCCGACTACGCCTTCCCCGCTATCCAGGCCAATGCCCTCTACGAGCAGCGCTACCCTCTCTCCACTGCCCTGGCCCGGCCCCTGATCGCCCAGCTGTTGGTGGAGGTGGCCGAAGAGGTGGGCGCCGACGCCGTGGCCCACGGCTGCACCGGCAAGGGCAATGACCAAGTCCGCTTCGACCTGGCCATCGCCGCCTTGAACCCCAAGCTCAAGGTGCTGGCCCCGGCGCGCGAGTGGGGCATGACCCGCGAGGAGACCATCGCCTACGGCGAGCGCTACGGCATCCCTATGCCAGTACAAAAATCCAGCCCCTACAGCATCGACCTCAACATCCTGGGCCGCAGCGTCGAAGCCGGGATCCTGGAGGACGCCGACCAAGAGCCGCCGGAGGAAGTCTACGCCCTCACCCGCTCTATTGCTCAAACCCCCGACGAGCCCGCCTACGTGGAGATCGCCTTTGAAGAGGGGATCCCGGTGGAGCTGGACGGGCAGCGCCTCGGCCCCAGAGCCCTCTTCGAGCGGCTCAACGCCTTGGCCGGCAGCCACGGTGTCGGTCGCATCGACATGATCGAGGATCGGCTGGTGGGGATCAAGTCGCGCGAGATCTACGAGTGCCCGGCCCTAACGGTGTTGATCCAGGCCCACCGCGAGCTGGAGAGCCTCACCCTCACTCGCGAGGTCCTCCACTACAAGTACGGCATCGAGACCACCTACAGCCAGTTGGTCTACAACGGCCTCTGGTACTCGCCGCTGCGGGAGGCCCTGGACGCCTTCATCCGCACCACCCAAAAAAGCGTTACCGGCGTGGTGCGGATGCGCCTGCACAAGGGCCAGGCGGTCTGCGTGGGCCGCCGCTCCCCTTACTCCCTCTACAACGCGGAGCTGGCCACCTACGGGGAAGGGGATCAATTCGACCACCGGGCTGCCGAAGGCTTCATCTACATCTGGGGCCTGCCTACCCGCACTTGGGCGCAGGTGCACCGCGGCAGTGGTGCTTGAACTCTACCGCCAGGCAATTTGTCCATCCGGGGTGCTGGTCAACCGGCTAGCCTGCTGGGGGGGAGGTGTCAAGCCGCTTGCCTGCTGGCACGACGGCGCAGGTGGGCCAGGTTTGCCACCGCGGAGGTGAGGGGCTCTCTCTAGGTTCCTGCCGTCCAGGTGTTGCCGTACTCGATCTGCTCCGGGGTAAGGCTGTCGATGGAGATCCCCATGGCTTTGAGCTTGAGGCGGGCGATGGCCTCGTCGATCTCTGCCGGAATGGGGTGCAGCCCTGGCGCCAGGCGGCCACGGTTTTTCACCAGGTACTCGCAGGCCAGGGCCTGGTTGGCAAAGCTCATGTCCATGACGCTGGCGGGATGGCCTTCGGCGGCAGCCAGGTTGATCAGCCGGCCCTCTCCCAGGACGAACACCGATTTGCCCGACTGGAGACGGTATTCTTCCACAAAGGGGCGCACCGTCTGCCGGGAAACCGTCCGCTCTTGCAGCGCCACCAGGTCGATCTCGATGTCGAAGTGGCCGGCGTTACAGACCATCGCCCCATCTTTCATACGGTCGAAGTGCTCGCCGCGGATGACGTGCTTGTTGCCGGTGACGGTGATGAACAGATCCCCCAGGGAAGCGGCCTCGGCCATGGGCATAACCCGAAAGCCGTCCATCACCGCCTCCAGGGCCCGCACCGGGTTGACCTCGGTCACGATTACCTGGGATCCCATGCCGCGGGCCCGCATCGCCACCCCCTTGGCGCACCAGCCGTAGCCGGCCACCACCACCGTTTTTCCGGCCAGAAGAATGTTGGTACAGCGCAGGATGCCGTCCAGGGTGGATTGGCCGGTGCCGTAGCGGTTGTCGAACAGGTGCTTGGTCTCGGCATCGTTGACGGTCATCACCGGGAAGCTGAGCACCCCCGCCTTAGACATGGCCCGCAGGCGCACCAGGCCGGTGGTGGTCTCTTCCGTGGTGCCGATGATCTCCGGGAGCTGCTCCTGGCGATGCTGCACCAGCTCCGCCGTCACATCGCCGCCGTCGTCGATGATCAAGTTGGGACGGTGATCCAAGGCAATTTGCACATGGCGGCGGTAGGTTTCCACATCTTCCCCCTTGATGGCAAAGACCGAGATGCCGTAGTCGGCCACCAGGCTGGCGGCCACATCGTCTTGGGTGGAGAGGGGGTTGCTGGCGATGAGGACGCTCTCCGCTCCCCCTGCCTGCAGCGCCAAGGCCAGATTGGCCGTCTCGGTGGTGACATGGCAGCAGGCCACCAGGCGCAGGCCGGCCAGGGGCTTTTCTTGGGCAAAGCGCTCCCGGATCTGGGCCAGCACCGGCATCTCCCGCGCCGCCCACTGGATCCGTTGCCTGCCCAGAGAGGCGAGGCCCAGGTCTTTAACTTCGTGCTTGGGGAGAGACAGGGTGGCGCTGGTCATCGAGAAGGCTCCAAAGAGAGTTGTCGAAAAAGGATAGAGGTTCAGCCGAGCTACACGGCCAGAGAGAGGGAGTTTCAGGCCGTTACAATGTCGGCAAGAGGGACAAACAGATGTCAACAGACCTGAACTATTCTGCCACAAGGGATCCCTTTTCGGCGCTGGGGCTGGACGTGGGCAACCGCCGCATCGGCGTGGCCGGCTCCGACGGGCTGGGGCTGCTGGCCACGGGGCTGGGGGTGATCCGGCGCCGTTCCCTGCCGGAAGATATCGCCCAAGTGCAGGCGTGGATCCGCCGCCGCCAAGCCACCGTGGTGGTGGTCGGGATCCCGCTTTTGGCGGATGGATCGGTGGGATCCCAGGCCCGCAAGGTGCAGCGGTTTGTGCGGGCGCTGCAGGCGGCCGTGGATTTGCCGGTGGTTACGGTCAACGAGTACCTGAGCACCGTACAGGCGGAGTGGGATCTGCGCCAGGCCGGGATCCCGGCTAAGGCCCAGAAAGCGCTTATCGACCAGCAGTCGGCGGCAGTGATTCTCCAAACTTGGCTGGACGAGCGGCGCTATTCCCAGAGCTCAAAAGCGCCCTGCAGATAGTCTGCCAAAGCGTAGCTCACCCCTTCCTTGCCCGGTCGCTGTTCCACCAGCGCGACATCAAAGCGACAAGCTAGTTCAGCAAGATCAGGGTGCTGGCTCAAGAAAGCTTGGGCGGCCCGGATTAGGCGCTGCTGCTTTTGGATCCCAACCGCCAAAAGCCCCTTTTGATCCCAGCCCTGGCCACTGCGGGTTTTCACTTCCACAAAAATCAACTCCCCTGCCCTAGAGGCCACCAGATCCAGCTCTCCCCAACGACAGCGCCACTGTTGCGCCAGGATCTGCCAGCCTTGCTCCTCCAGGTACTGCCGCACACAAGCTTCGCCAGCCTCGCCCATGTTTTGGAGAGAAGTTCGCTTGGGCAAGGGATCCCCAGCCTACCTAGATACAAACTCCTCGAAGGAACTATTCAGAATCGCTCCCCCCTTGGCCCTAGTGGGCAGAGCCGTTGCCGTGATATTTATCGGTGTCGTAAAAGCCGTTGCGGGTGCCGAAGTAAAAACTTGCCAAAGAGAGGGCAAAAGCAACCCCCACCAAGACTAGCTTTGCATCCACGTGGCCTTCTCCTGATTTCCTCCTGAACCGTAACCATGATAGCCTGTCTCTCCTGCATAGCCCTCTTGTGGGAAGCAGCATCAACATCGGCAAGGCAGGGATCCCAAAGGCCTACGGGCGCGAACGGAGAGCTTTCCTGGATGAGCTGAGCATGCTACCATTCAGGCTAGAAAGGGAGTAGTCAGGCGGCTTACCGCCCTCTGCATCGACATACTGGCTAAAAG
>NZ_JAOALE010000042.1:115-22653 GCF_047462575.1 Synechococcus sp. 'PEA 65AY6A-5F PE A' | reverse complement strand
GTTCTTTTGTGGACTGCGTAAGAATCCCCCGCCTTTAGGCGGTGGGAGTGTCAAATATACCTACTTTTCGAGGCAAGGCAGCAATCTCTCTGGACGCTTTCCAGGTCTAAGTAGGGGAGTATCTTTAGTCATTTAGACAGGCCAAAACCCTTATAGGAACTCAGGTACGGCCTGTTAAAGAATTAAAGGGCACAGTAGCAACACCTAGCAAACCAACTTCGGAAGCAGGATGGATTGATTAGTACCGCCAGTTCCCACGGCTAGGGTATGCTGGTGAGCAGTGAGCAAGTTTCCTGCCTTTTCTTTTGAGGAGAGAATATGCCAGAACCGGAATCCTCCTCAGCCCACATTCTGGTGATCGAAGATGAGGCCAAACTGGCCCGTTTCCTGGAAACCGAGCTGGCCTATAGGGGATATCGGGTGAGTGTGGTCGGCGATGGCACGGTGGCCTTGGCGGCAGCCCGCGACCAGAACCCCGATTTGGTGCTGCTGGACTGGATGTTGCCCGGGATCTCGGGGTTGGAAGTTTGTCGGCAGTTGCGCTTGACGGGCAACCGCGTGCCCGTGGTGCTGATGACTGCCAGCGACGAGGTGGCAGATCGGGTGGCAGGTCTGGATGCTGGGGCAGATGACTATGTGGTCAAACCCTTTAGCCTTCAGGAGTTGCTGGCGCGGATACGGATCTATCTGCAGCCCCCCAAGGGATCTGGCGACAGCCGGTTGGTGTTTATGGATCTGACGCTGGATCCGGTGACACGCCAGGCAAGCCGGGGAGAGCGACAGGTGGAGCTGACGGCTAAGGAATACGACTTGTTGCGCTACCTGATGGAACACCCCCGCCAGGTGCTCACACGCCAACAAATTTTGGAGCATGTGTGGGGCTATGACTTTACAGGCGATTCCAACATCATCGAGGTCTATATTCGCTACTTGCGTCTTAAGATCGAAGGCCCAGGGGAGAAGCGCCTGATCCAGACGGTGCGCGGGGTAGGCTACGTGTTGCGCGAATAGGAGGCCGACATCCCCCAGAAGAATGGCCTGGGCAGCCTGGGGGGATCGCTGCTGCGGCAAGATTGGGGAGAAAAGAACCCGGAGAGGATTTCGTCCTGCTAGCAGGTGAGGTTGATGGAAGCCGACTGCTGGAAATGAATGGGGGGATTTTGGGGTGCAGAGGGTGTTGTCGATGAATCTAGGGAGTGCAGGGCTGCTGGGCCTTACCTTCAGCTCACCGGGAGAATTTGTCTTCCGCTTTCCCCCCGAAACCCCTCTCGTAGGTGGGCTGGGGCTGCGCTGGTACGGCCTGCTGATGGCCATTGCCGTGTTGCTGGGGCTGCTCTTGACCAAAGCCTTGGCGGAGGCCCGCCACCTGGAGAAGGAGCCAGGCGAGGCCAGCGAACGGGTCGAGATCCTGGCCCTGTGGCTAGTGGTATCGGGATTTCTGGGCGCCCGCCTCTACTACGTCCTCACCCACTGGTCAGAGTTCCAAGACAACCCCCTCCTGGCCTTTGCCATCTGGCGGGGAGGCATCATCATCCACGGTGGGATCTTGGCTGGTGCACTTGCCCTCTACCTTTACTGCCGCGCCACCGGGATCAACGGCTGGAAGTACGCCGATGTGATCACGCCGGGGCTAATCTTGGGCCAGGCCATTGGGCGCTGGGGCAATTTTTTCAACTCTGAGGCCTATGGAGCCCCCATTCCCCCAGACAGCAGTTGGCCCTTGCGGGTATATATCCCCCCCCAAGCCCGCGAGCCTGACTACAGCCAGTTTGAGTTTTTCCACCCCATCTTTTTCTACGAAAGCCTGCTCAACCTGCTTCTGTTTGCTCTCTTGATGGGGATGTTCTGGCGCTTCCCCAAGCTCAAAGATGGCACCTGGGTCTGGACCTATGTGGTCGGCTATAGCTTGATCCGCATCCCTTACGAAATTTTGCGCGTCTCGGCGGTGGCCTATCTGCCGGGAACTTCCATCAAGGCCGCCTACGTGGCCAGCGCCGTAGGCCTGGTGCTGGGGATCGGCATGCTGGTCTATATGTACCGGCTGCGCTTCGACCCCGATTTGGAGCAGTTGACAGCTTGGCTGGCCCAACAGGCAGGGCTAGAACAGGAGACGGCTGCTGAGCTGGTGCAGCGGGCCTGGGCCATCCAGCAAAAGCACCGCCGCGCTGACTTGCTGGATCGCGTCACCCTGGCCATGCCCCACTTTCCCAGCGCCCTTGCCCCCCATCTCTCTTTGGGCCAACGGGAGCTGCTGATGCGGCAATTGTTCTGCCGCTTGGAAGGTCGGGATCCCGCTGGAGAAGGGCTTCCCCAGCCAAGTTAGCGCCAGAGCTATCGGGCCGGACTAGGCCACCCAAACTAACCTTCAGGTCTTCAGACTTTGCAGCCACGCTTCTAGGGCGCGGATGGGAGCGGGATCCCGGTAGAGGCGCTCTTGGCGGGCTTTTACCCGCTGCCCTATTTCCTCACGCCAGCGGTCATCCAGGCCCAGCCGCACGGCAATCTGGATGTACTCCTCTAGGCTAGAGGCGATGGTCTCGTAGATCCCCATCTGCCGCAGGATGGCGTAGGTGTGGCGGCCCCGCATCAGGGATCCCGGCAGCGTGACGATGGGCAGGCCATGGGGCAGGGCTTCCAGGGTGGTGTTGCCGCCGGACCAGCCGATGCTATCCAGGTAAACATCCCCCAGGGCGTTGTAGGCGGCATATTGGGCAGGCGAGAGCTCCGGCAACAGCAGCACATGGTCTTCAGCGGCCAGGCCGTAGGCTTGAAAGGCCCGCTGCAGCCGTTGCCAAAAGCGCTGGCGGATCCCTTGGGAGAGGCGGCCTCGCAAAAACAGGAATTGACACCGCCCCACTTCCCGAGCAATGCGGGGGAACACCTCGTCGTACTGCGGCAAGTACTTGAACAGAGATTGGGCGCAGAGGTAGAGCACCCTGTCGGGATCCACCCCCCAGGCTAGCCAGTCCACAGGGGCGGGGTCAATGTCCAGAGGGATGTAGTAGGTGCCGATGCCGGGCAGGGGCAGGAGCTGCTCGGTGTAGTGGCCGGCCCCGTCCGGCGGCTCCATCAGCTCGCTGCTGAGGAAAACATCCATTGTTGGCAGGCCAGAGGTTTGCGGATGTCCCCAGGCCATGGCCTGCACAGGGGCCAAACGCAGGGCGGCCAACTGGGCACAGACCGGGTCGATGCCCACCTCCGGGTAGAGGAGCACGTCCAGTTGCGCCTCCCGAAGGGTTGCCTGCCACTCCGCCAGGCTGCGGGATCCGGCCACAAACTGCTCAAAACGAGGGGGCAGGGAGCGCGTGATCTCCTCTTGGACGGCCGAGGTGTGGAAGCCGTAGAGGGCCACTTGGGAGCGATCCAGAGCTTCTACCCAGCCGCCGGTCAAGATCTTCCACACCGAATGATCCCGGAACAGGCCGGAGACGATGCCCACCCGCAGCCGGCCAGGACCTCGCCGCAGGACAACAGGGGGCTGGGGGTAGCGGGCCGCCATCACCTCCCCCACCAGGGATCCGTACAGGTGCTGCAGCTCGCGGTCGTTCTGGCCCTGGTAGGGCACAAAGAAGGGTTGGACGGAGCCGACGCCGGCGGCAGCGCGCTCTAAAGCAGCGGGATCCCGCGGCAGTTGGGCCCAGCGGGCCTTGACCTGTTCCAGCGCTTGGCGGTAGCGCTGGCGGGCGCTTGCAATTTGCTCAGGGGTGTCGTAGAGCAAAGGCAACTGGCTGACGCACCAGCCCAGGGCCGCGGCCAAATCGGCGGGATCCGCTTGCCAGAGTTGGTAGAACAGCTCCGCCGCTTCCTCCTCCCGGCCACAATCCCGCAGCAGGATGGCCAGGGTGTAGGCGGCATCGGCAAAGTCCGGCTGCAGCTCCAGGGCCTGTCCCAAGGGGACAAGGGCCGCCTCCAAATCCCCCTGCTGCCGCAGCACCAGCCCCAGCTGGTACAAAACTTCCGCGTCCGGCCCCCCCTGCTCTAGGGCCAGTTGCAGGTGAGTTTTCGCCTCCGCCAGCTGCCCCGCCTTCTTGAGAACAATTCCCAAATTGAACAATTCCCAAATTAAAGTGGGCATCGGGGAACCAAAGCTGTTGGACAAGGGCCTGCCGGATCAGGGCAATCGCGTCGTCCAGGGATCCCTGCTGCTGCCGGCAGATCCCCAAGAGGTGCAGCGCCTGCGGGTGGGCGGGCTGGGCTTGCAACACCTGTTGGTAGAGGGAGATGGCCTCCGGCAGTTGCCCCGCCTGGTGATGGTGGACAGCCTGAACCAGCAGGCGCTGCAGGTGCTGTTCCTGGTTCTCTCGGCTGGGGCCAAAGCCCTTTCCCGGCGGCGACATCTTTAGCCGTTGGGAAAATTCAAAAAGCCTGCCAAGGCCGGGGCAATCGGCAGCAGGGTCATCACCATCAAAAAGAGGGCCAGCAACGCCAAGGCATCCCGTTGGCCGTCGGTCTCGGTAATCTCATCCTGCGGGGGACGCTCCGGCTCGCGGGCAATAAAGAGAATCAGCAGCGCCCAGTAGAGGGCCAAGACGTTGCTGATGGCCGCCACCGCCAGGGCAATCAGGGTAATCACCGTGGCGCGGGCCGCCGTCTTCCGCCCGTACACCGCCTGCACAATGCGACCCCCGTCCAGCTGCCCTGCCGGCAGCAGGCTCAAGGCGGTGATTGCCAGGCCAATCCAGCCCACGGCAACAAAAGGATGAATGGGAACCAGCTCCGCCTGCAACTGGGATCCCAGCACCAGCCGCGCCAGCGTGCCCACCAGGATGGAGCTGCGAAAGATCTCCGTGGGCACGTACAGCCCCCCGGAGCCAGACAGCCTTAGGCCGACCAGCAGCACCACCAAGGAAAGGAGGCCGCCCGCCGCCGGGCCGGCAAAGGCGATGTCGAACAGGGCCTTGCGGTTGGGCACCGGCGACTGGATGCGGTTTAGGGATCCCAGTGTGCCGATCCCCAAGCTGGGGATAACAAAAGCCGGGCTGAGGCGGACGCCGTACTTGACGGCCATCCAGCGGTGGCCCGTCTCGTGCACCAGCAAAATGGCGAAGATCCCCGCCGCCACGGGCAGGGCTTCCACCCAACGCCCCGGCGCCTCCAACAGCCGGAAGCCGAACAGGTTGGCCCCCACCTCCAAAGTGGCCAGAAAGCTAGCCAGCATTAGGCCTGCTGCCAGAATCTGGGCTCCCCTCGAGGTGCGGTAGTTAACAATCTCATCTGGCAAGACCACCACCGCCGGCTTTTCTGAGGCATCTTCCACCAAAAACAGTTGGTAGCGGCTGCCCAGCCGCTCCCTTAGCCTTTCCTGCAGCAGCGGCACCACCCCCTCCGCCTCCCGCCGTAGGTTGCCCTTGAAGATCGCTCCCTCCCCATAGGGGATGGTCTCAGTCACAAAAAAGGTGTCCAGGCTGAAGATGGACTGAATGGCCTGCAAATCTTCCGCAGAGATGCCCCGCAAGACCAAAGGCTGCTCGGCAGGCGTCTCCCCAGCCCCTTCCGAGGGGATTTCCTGCCGCTCCTCCATCTGGGCCAACTGCTGCCTCCGCGCCTGCAGCTCCTGCTGGGCCAACTGACGGGTTTTGCGCCCCACGGCAATGTAGAGCCCCGTAAACACCAGCAACAGCAGCAGGAAGCCTGCAAAATTGAGGTAGATCCCCAGCAGCAGCAGCCCCAGGAAAACCACCCACGGCAACAAGAGCAGGGATCCCTGTAACCACACCCAGACGGCCAGGGATCCCCGCCGGCGGGCTCGCCAGAAGCCCCAACCCAAAAACGCCAGCGTTCCCAACAAAAAGAGGGGCGTAATCTCGGCAGCGATGTTCATGGCTAACCCACGAGGCTTACCAATAGGGAGCTGGAGTCAAAACGGCTCAAGCGGAAACAGCCGTTCCTTCAAACCGAGGCTCCGGCTGCTCCCACAAGTAAAAGCCAGCTTTGCGCGGTTTGAGCAGGAACAGCCGCAGGAACTGGTAGGCGTTGTTGAGGTAAAGAGGCAGCTTGCGCAAACCCTTGAAGGGGCCGGATCCCCGGGCAATCTCCCTCAGCTTGGCGTTGTTGGCCACACACTTCTGCAGCCGCCGCACAAACTCAGGGTTTTCCACATCCAACACCACCGGAAACACCTTGGCCGCCTCGCGGTTGGTCTTGTAGATCACCTCCATGTCGTAGGTGTGCGGATCCAGGCCCAGGAGGCGGTAGAAACCTGGGCGCTCGCCCACGTCGTTGAGGTACATGGTGGCAAACACCGACAGCAGGAAGAAGCGACACCACAGCTCCGCCACCCACCCCTCGAGCAGCCGCGGCTGGCTCAGGAGCATGAGGGCAAAGAAATCGCCGTGGCGGTTCTCGTCCTGGCACCAGTTCTTGAAGAAGTTGAAGATTGGGTAAACGCGGTTTTCGGGGTGAGCCTCCAGGTGGCGGTAGATGAGAATGTAGCGCCAGTAGCCGATCTTTTCGGAGAGATAGGTGGCGTAGAAGATAAAGCGGGGCGCAAAGTAAGTGTAGGACTTGTGCTTGGTCAAAAAGCCCAAGTCAAAGGCCATGTTGAAATCGCCCATGGCGCGGTTGAGGAAGCCGGCATGGCGAGCTTCATCGCGGCTCATCAGGGCAAAGCACTCAGCCAAGACCGGGTTGGTCTCCTTCAGCCTGCGGGATAGCTCCTTGTAGAGGAGGAAGCCGGAGAACTCCGCCGTGCAGGAGCGCTCCAAAAACTCCACAAACAGCCGCCGCGCCTCCGGATCGAGCCGGCTTTCGCAATCTTGGTTGAACTCCTCGCCGCGGACGAAGTGGTGGCGGTTGTAGTCGGCGCGAAACTCCTCCAAGATGGCCCGGAAGTCGGCCTCTCGATCGCCTAACCCCATCTTGCCGATGGCCTCGAAGTCGGTAGTGTAGAAGCGCGGCGTCAGGATGGTCTCGGTGGGCACTCGCGCCTGGGTTTGGGCAGCTCGCAAAGTGGAACTCATAGGGGTTACAGGATGAAAAGGCCAGTATACTCTCGCAGTTTACCAGCCCTTGTGGCCGGCGGGGGGATAAGAAGTGTTACCGACAGGCCCCACAACCCCCTACGACTGCACCGCCGCCGGCTGGGATCGCGCCGGATCCGTCAGCTCACTCCCCTCCTCCGAAGGAGGGATCACCTGCCAAAACAGAGGCAGGTAGCGCTCCCAGTTCTGCAGGATGCGCTCGGCTTTGGGGGAATGGGTGCGGCGGTAGTGCTCTTGGATCAGGCCCTTCAGTTGCGCTTCCGCCGCCGCCGTCTGTATCCGCTGGATGCGCACGATCTCGCCGTTGACCTTGGCGGGGAAGTTGCCCTCTTCATCGAGCACGTAGGCCAGGCCGCCGGTCATGCCCGCCCCCAGGTTGCGGCCCACCCGCCCCAGCACCACCACCACACCGCCGGTCATGTACTCGCAGCAGTGGTCGCCGGATCCCTCGATCACCGCCTGGGCGCCGGAGTTGCGCACGGCAAAGCGCTCCCCCGCCTGGCCGTTGGCAAACAGGGATCCGCCCGTGGCCCCGTACAGACAGGTGTTGCCCAGGATTACATTTTCCGCCGGATCCCGCGGGGCTTCTGGGGGAGCCAGAATGACAATTTCACCGCCGCACATGCTCTTGCCCACGTAGTCGTTGGCTTCTCCCGTCAGGGTCAGGCGCATGCCCGCCAGGGTAAAGGCCCCAAAGCTCTGGCCGGCTGTGCCCACAAAGCGCAGATCCAACAGCCCCCCTTGTCGGACAAAGCCGGTATCCCCATACAGCCGAGCCAGGGTGCCGGCAATGCGCCCGCCCACGCAGCGGTCGGTGTTCGCAATGGGGAGTTCCAAGGTGGCCGTGCTGCAGGTCTCAATGGCCTTTTGCACCTCGAGCCGGGCCAGGATCTGCTCGTCCAGCACCGGGCCGTTGGAGTGCACCGGTTCATGCTCTAGCCACTCGGGCTGACGGTGGGGATCAAAGCCCGGCGGAGTTCGCAGCAGACACTCCAAATTCAAGGACTGGGTTTTCGCCAAAGCCACATCGGCGCGGGGGCAGAGCAGATCCACCCGCCCAATTACCTCCTCCAGGGAGCGGTAGCCCAGCCGGGCCAGGATCTGGCGCACTTCCTCGGCCACAAAGGCGAAGAAGGTCACCACCTGGTCCGGAGTGCCAGGGAAGCGCTTGCGCAGCTCTTCCTTTTGGCTGGTCACCCCCACCGGGCAGTTGTTGGTGTGGCACACCCGCGCCATGATGCACCCCTCGGCAATCATGGCTACTGTCCCGAAGCCGAACTCCTCTGCCCCCAGCATGGCCGCCATCACCACTTCCCAGCCGGTGCGAATGCCGCCGTCCACCCGCAGAATTACCCGCTGCCGCAGGCCGTTTTCCAAGAGAGCATGATGCACCTCCACCAGGCCCAGCTCCCAGGGTGCCCCCGCATGTTTGATGGAGCTCAGGGGAGAGGCCCCTGTGCCCCCCTCGTGGCCGGAGATCTGGATGATGTCGGCATTGGCCTTGGCCACTCCCGCCGCCACGGTGCCGATGCCCACCTCCGCCACCAGCTTCACCGACACCTGCGCCTGCGGGTTAACCTGGTGCAAATCGAAGATCAACTGCGCCAGATCCTCAATCGAGTAGATGTCGTGGTGGGGCGGCGGCGAGATCAGGGTCACCCCCGGCTTGGAGCGGCGCAGCTTGGCGATGTAGGGGCTGACCTTTTTGCCGGGCAGTTGTCCGCCTTCGCCCGGCTTGGCCCCCTGGGCAATTTTGATCTCGATTTGCCGCGCGTTGAGCAGGTACTCCGGCGTCACGCCAAAGCGGCCCGAAGCCACCTGCTTCACCGCCGAGCTGGCGTTGTCCCCCATGCGCAGGCCCTTAAGGTGAGGAAAGCGCGCCGAGGTCCCCTCGGGTGTTACATCGGTGATGGGGATGTAGCGCTCCGGATCTTCCCCGCCTTCGCCGGAGTTGGACTTGCCGCCGATGCGGTTCATGGCAATGGCCAGGGTCTCGTGGGCCTCGCGGCTGAGGGCCCCCAGCGACATTCCCCCCGTGGCAAAGCGCTTGAAGATCTCGGTGGCCGGCTCCACCTCCTCCAGGGGAATGGGATCCCGGTCGCTGCGAAAGTCCAGCAGATCCCGCAAGGCTGTGGGGGTGCGGCCCCGCAGATAGGTCCGGTAGATCTCGTAGTGGTCGGGCTGGCCTGAGGCAATGGCCTTGTGGAGCAGCTTGGCCATCTCCGGGCTGTTGATGTGGTATTCCCCCTTGGGCCGCGCTTGGATGAAGCCAAAGTTCTCCAGCTTTTTCGAGGTGAGCTGGGGGAAGGCTCGCTGGTGATTGGCCATGCCCTCGCGGGCCAGATCCGCCAGCGTCATCCCCCCCACCCGCGACACCGTGCCGCGGAAGGCCAGATCGATCACCTCTTGGCTGAGGCCGATGGCCTCGAAGATCTGGGCCCCGTGGTAGCTGGAGAGGAGGGAAATGCCCATCTTGGAGAGGATCTTGAGCAAGCCCGCCTCGATAGCTGCCCGGTACTTCAGTTGAGCTTCGGCCAGAGAGAGCTGGGGCAGCTTGCCGGCGGCCATTTGGGTTTGCGTCTTGGGCTTGTGCCACCACTGGCGCACCGCCTCATAGGCCAGGTAGGGACAGACGGCGCTGGCCCCGTAGCCAATTAGACAGGCAAAGTGGTGGGTACTCCAGCACTGGGCTGTCTCCACCACCAGGGAAGCGCGCAGGCGCAGCCCCTCCTGGATGAGGTGATGGTGGATGGCCCCCACGGCCAGCAGAGGCGGGATCAAGGCCTGCTCGGCGCTCAGGCCGCGATCCGAGAGGATTAAGATCTCTGCTCCCTCCCGCACCGCTTGCGCCGCCTCTTGACAGAGGGCTTGCACCTGGGCGGCCAGCCCTGCTGGCCCAGCGGCCACCGGGTAGAGGATCGGCAGCGTGCGGCAGGGAAAAGGCGTCTGCTGCAGGGCGGCCAGCTCCGCCTCGTTGAGCACCGGGCTGCGCAAGTGCAGCAGACGGGCATGCTCTGGGCGAATCTCCAGCAGGTTGCCTTTGGATCCCAGGTACACCTCCAAAGACATCACCAGGCTCTCCCGCAGGGGATCAATAGCCGGGTTGGTTACCTGGGCAAAGCGCTGCTTGAAGTAGTCGTAAAGGGGGTGGGGCTGGGTGGAGAGCACTGCCAGCGGCGCGTCGTCCCCCATGCTGAAAACCGGCTCTTTGCCTGTGGCGGCCATTTCCTCGATGATCATCTCCACATCTTCCAAGGAGTAGCCGCAGGCAGTTTGCAGTTGGAGCAGCTGCTCTTCGGTAAGCTGCGGGGCGTTCTCAAAGTCTTGGCTAGCCAGCTGAACGCGGTGAGCCCTTAACCACTCCCCATAGGGGTGCTGAGCTGCCACCTGGGTTTTGATCTCCCAGTTTTTGTAAAGCTGGCCACTTTGCAGATCCACCGTCAGCATCTGCCCCGGCCCCAGCCGCCCCTTTTCCAGGATCTCGGCTTCCGGCAGCGGAACCACCCCGGCCTCTGAAGCCACCACCAGCAACCCATCGCGGCTGAGGGCATAGCGGGCCGGGCGCAAGCCGTTGCGATCCAGGGTGGCGCCAATGGTTTTGCCGTCGCAGAAGACCACCATAGCCGGCCCGTCCCACGCTTCCTGCAGGCCGGCGAAGAACTCGTAGAAGTCCACCACTTCCGGGCGATCTTGCAGCTCCGGCTGGTGGCGGTAGGCCTCCGGGATCAGCGCCATCATCGCCTGCTGGCTGGAGTAGCCCGACGCGATCAAGAGCTCAAAGACCGCGTCCAGGCCCGCTGAGTCGCTGCTGCCGGGATCGATGACGGGTTTGAGCTCCTCGATGGCCTCGCCCCAGAGGGGATGGGCCAGGGTGGGCTCGCGGGCAGCCATCCAGTTGACGTTGCCGAGATACGTGTTGATCTCGCCGTTGTGGCAGAGGTAGCGGAAGGGCTGGGCCAGCGACCAGCGGGGCAAGGTGTTGGTGCTGAAGCGGCGGTGATAGGTGGCGTAGGCGGTGGTGTAGAGGGGGTTGTGCAGATCGCGGTAAAACTGGCCCAGCACCGCCGATTGCACCATGCCTTTGTAGACAATCAGCCGGCAGGAGAGAGAAGCAAAATAGATGGAATAAAAGCCAAACCGGCTTTCCACCTGCCGCCGCAGACGCCGCCGCAGCAGATAGAGCTGCCGCTCCAGCTCATCTCCCGCCAGCCTGGGATGGGTGAGAAGCATCTGCCAGATAGAAGGCAGGGTTTGCCGCGCCATCGGCCCCAGGCACTCCGGATTGACCGGCACCTGGCGCCAGAGGGGCCGCCCCCACTCGCTGGTGGCCAAGTAGTCGTCGATAAGCTGGCGTACCGCCTGGCACTCGGGGGGAGCCTGAGGCAAAAACACCATGCCCACCGCGCTGCGGCCGGGATCCCAAGCCCGGATCTCGTCCCTCTCTGCCTGCAGCAGTTGCCAGGGAATGGCTGTGGCAATGCCGGCCCCATCGCCGCTTTGGTTGTCGCCGCCGCAGCCGCCGCGGTGCTCCATGCAGGCGAGAGCTTGGAGGGTTTTTTGCAGCAGCTCGTGGCTGGCTCTCCCCTGGCGATCCACCAAAAACCCAACGCCACAGGCATCCCGCTCTTGAAAGTGCCAGCTTTCCTGCAGGATGGGAACCGAGACCTGGGAGCGATGGGGATTCATGGGGAAAAACGGCTTGGAATGAATCACGCTTTAGAGTTGGGAAACTAGCATATCGCAATCCAATCCGGCAGGAAAAGGGGTCAGCCCCAAGTCAAGCTGGATTTTGCCGATAGGACAATCGGATAAGCGAAGAAAGCCAAAAAAGGCTCGCTACGAACAGATTTTTCCAGTTTTTCTGCCAGCTTCTTCGGCAGACTTTGGACGATCTGGGACAACCAGAGGGTATGCCTCAGCTGGCGCTGGCTTCGCTTGCCGCCAACCGGCCATGTGGAGAACTGCCATTAACTGTTATCTGAAGAAGTCGGAAAATGTATTTCGCAGATCGGAGAGCCGGTCGTTGAAGCAGGTGAGCCGGTCATCGGTGGAGCTCACCAGGGTTAAATCTGCCCTGCCGGTTGCGCCCTCGGATCCCAAGAGGGGGACGCTCATGCGGCTGGGATCCGCAGGATTCTGGGAGACGCGGATGACAGCTTGCTGGCGGTTGAACTGATAGGCCTCGGCCACGTAGCGGATGGGCTCGCTCAAATTGGGATCCACCGGCAAGCTGGGGGCCGGCAAAAGATCCACCAGCTCGGTAAAGGTGCCGCTCCGCAGGCCCACCACGGCAGCAGCCCCCAACTGGTTGCAGATGGCGATGAGCACCGGCTCTTGGGCGCTGGCGCTGACGTTGGCCAAGGTGACGGTGACGGTGGCCCGGCTGGGCGCTGGGGGATAGGTGATCTCAAAGGTGCGGGCAGAGGCGTTGCCCAGCTCGTCGCGGGCGCGGAAGCGGAGCTGCCCTCTGTAGGGCAGGATGGAGGAGAAGTAGAGGCCAAAGCGGTCGCTAGGGCCACGTCCAGGGATGTTGGCCTGGCCAGGGACGTAAGCGAGGACGGCCCGCGTCTGCCAATTGTTGGGGGGCGCGTAGGGCAGCAAGGGGCCGCTGTCAAGGCTGGGGGGATCCTGGGGAGGTGGATCCGGCTGGCCATCCCTGTTTAGATCCAGGCCATTGCCCAAAAAGGCCACTGAGCGCTGGAGCAGGATGGGACGGTTTTGGGTATCGACCAGAGGAGACCGCCCTTCCGCCAGCCCCGCATTCTCCACATAGACGTTGAAGGGGCGATTCAAGATCTGGTTGTCCCGCTGCCGCCGCACGTTGAACTGCAAGTAGGGCCCCACCGCGCCCGCTGTCGGGGATCCCCCTGTAATTTCAAAGTCGTCGGCCCGCAGAAAGGCATTTTCCAGCGGGCTAAGCGGCGTTGTCGCCTCGCCACAGCCGACCAGGCCGAGCGCCAAGATCGCCCCAGCTGCCAAAGATCCCAGTCTAGGTTTGACGAGATTTGGGATAAGAGATTGAACAGGGGAAGTCGGGCCCGCACAGGTGGGATGCGCAGGCCGGCAGGCAAGCTTTGGCTTCACCATTCATCTTCTCCCCACAACAGAGATTGGCGACCGGGCTGAGCGGGAAATCGGCGAAAATCCACCTGCAGCCCCCCAGCGTCGCCTGAACCACTATATCCTGAGCTTCGGTTTGGATCCCACCATCCCTATGGGGTTGGGAGCCATGAGTCGGCGATAGGGAGGGAGGAATTGAGGGAATCGCTACTCCTTTCTCCTGAGCCGGCTTGATAGCTTAGAGGAAGCGAAAGGTGGATGCCCATGTCAGATACCCCTGCAGTCTTGGTAGAACAACTCCAGAAGCGCTACGGCTCCACAGTGGCCGTGGCCGATGTCTCCTTCCAAGTAGAGCCCGGCCAGATCTACGGCATTCTCGGCCCCAACGGCGCCGGCAAAACCACCACCCTGCACTGCCTGTGCACCCTGCTGCGCCCCGACGCAGGCCGGATCGAGGTGTGCGGGATCCCCGTCAACGAAAATCCCAAGGCAGTACGCGAAAAGCTGGGCTTTGTTGCCCAGGAGGTGGCTTTGGATAAGGTGCTGACGGGGCGAGAATTGTTGCAGTTGCAGGCCGATCTCTACCACCTGCCGCGGCCCTTGGCCCAAGAGCGGATTGCCACCGTCCTCGAATTACTGGGGCTGGCCGACCGGGCCGACCAACGCATCGGCACCTACTCCGGCGGCTTGCGCAAACGCCTAGATCTGGCGGCAGGACTGCTGCACCAGCCCCAGGTGTTGGTTTTGGACGAGCCCACGGTGGGCCTAGACGTTCCCAGCCGGCAGGCCATCTGGGACTTCCTGCGCCAGCTCAAGAACACCGGCGTTACAGTGGTGCTCAGCAGCCATTACCTGGAGGAGATCGACCTATTGGCCGACCGGGTGGCCATCATCGACCGCGGCAAGGTGATTGCCGAAGGCACCCCAGAAGAGCTAAAAGCCCGCGTCGGCGGCGAGCGCATCACCGTCAAGCTGCAGGAGTTTGCGCCGCCAGAACTGGCCCAACGGGGGGCCGAACTGCTGGGATCCCTGCCCTTTGTCCAAAAAGTGGTGATCAACAGCGCCCAGGGCAACGCCCTCAACCTGGTGGTGCAGCGCAACGGGGAGGATCCCCTCAGCCAGATCCGCGCCCACCTCGAGGCCCATGGGCTGGAGGTGTTTAGCAGCAGCCAATCTCGCCCCAGCTTGGATGACGTGTATTTGGCGGCAACCGGGCAAACCCTCCTGGATGCGGAGCTGGCTGCCGCCGAAGCCAACCTGGGCAAAAAGAAAAAGTAACTTCATTTTCAAGAGCAATGCAACGGTTCCCCACGTCGATCCCTAACTCCCCAATTGAGCCATACTGATTACAAGCTGATATGTACAAAGTTCCATTGATATTGATTGATCGATTGAAGATTGCATTGATGATTATTGATCGCAACATTGCAGGAGCCTTGGTATGACCTCTGCCGCTTCCCCCATCCAATCCAACCCGATTCCTCTATTTACAGCCGACTTTTGGCAGGAAACTTTTGCCCTCGCCCGCCGCTTGTTTATCCAATTGCAGCGTCGCCCCGCCACCCTGCTGGTCGGCATCATCCAGCCGCTGCTCTGGCTGATTTTGTTTGGGGCCTTGTTCCAGAATGCCCCTGCCGGCATTTTCGGGGCCGGACAAAACTACACCCAGTTTTTGGGGGCAGGCGTGATCGTGTTTACGGCCTTTGGCGGGGCCTTGAACGCCGGTGTGCCGGTGATTTTCGACCGGGAGTTCGGATTTTTAAACCGATTGCTGGTGGCTCCCCTCACCTCTCGCTTTTCCATTGTGCTGGCCTCTAGCCTGTTCATCGTTAGCTTGGCGCTGCTGCAGACGGCGGTGATCGTGGGGGCAGACTACGTCCTCGGCGGCGGGATCCCGGACGGGCCGGGCTTGGCGGTGGTGGCGTTGATCGTGGGCCTGTTGGTCTTGGGTTTCACCGCCCTGAGCTTGGGCCTGGCCTTTGCCATGCCGGGGCACCAGCAGTTGCTGGCCTTTATCTTTTTGGTGAATCTGCCGCTGATCTTTTCCAGCACCGCTTTGGCTCCCCTCAGCTTTATGCCCACCTGGCTTCGCTGGGTGGCCAGCCTCAACCCGCTCACCTTTGCCATCGAGCCGATTCGCCACGTCTATCGCAGCAGCACCTGGAGCTTTGCCGATGTGGTGCTGCAGGCCCCCTGGGGCGAACTCACCCTGGCGGGATCCCTGGGGCTCTTGACAGGGTTTGTGGTGGTGTCAGTGCTGCTGGTGCAGGGGGTGCTGCGCAAGAGTTTGGCCTGAGCATTTTGCCCAGGCTGTGCCCCTCAAAGCCACTGGCGGGAGACGGACTTCTCTAGCTCTGCCTGCGCTTGCTGCACCAGGGCCAGAGGGCTGTCCTTTGCTGGCGAGAGATGTAGAGGAGGGGTGAGGCTGCGGGCCTGCAGGGCCATGTGGAGCTGCAGTTCGGTTACATAGTCGCGCAGGTCAAAGCCAGCGGCAGAAGAGGAGCGAGCTGTAGCGGAAGCGTAAGAGGCAGACATCACGGCAAGAAGTCCCTCGGAAAATGGCCACCGTCGCCCTGCTACGCTATCACGCCTGCTCCCCTCGAGGGAGTTCCAGAATGTTAGCTTTGATTAAGCTTTGCAACAGATTTTGGCCATGGCGGTTCTTGAAGATTGGCAGCGCTCCAAGTTGGATCCCAGCGACGATGCCCTCTTTTACGACTATCCCCGCTTCGTAACCCATGTGGATGCCGGCTTCATCGGCCAGCTCACCGATCTCTACCGCGAGTATTTGCGGCCTCAGAGCCGCATTCTCGATCTAATGAGCAGTTGGGTTTCCCACCTGCCGCCGGAGGTGAACTTTGCCCATGTGGAAGGGCATGGGATGAATGCTCAGGAACTGGCCGCCAACCCCCGGCTTGACCATTTCTTCGTCCAGAACCTCAACCAAAACCCGCTTCTGCCCTTCCCGGACTGCACTTTTGATGCAGCGCTGAACGCGGTTTCGGTGCAATACCTGCAGCAGCCGGAGCAGGTGTTTGCCGAGGTGCATCGCATCCTCAAGCCCCAGGGCCTTTTCATTGTCAGCTTCTCCAATCGCATGTTTTTCCAGAAGGCCATCCAGGCCTGGCGGGATGGCTCGGAAGCAGAGCGGGTGGAGCTGGTCAAGCGCTATTTTGAGTCGGTGCCGGGATTCGAGATCGTCGAGGTGATCCAGCGGCCTGCTCCCCTGGGTTGGCTTGCCCTTTTGGCCGGCGGGGATCCCTTTTACGCTGTGGTCGGTCGGCGAACCGAGGCATGAGGCCATCCATCTTGCGCGTGGCGCCCTTGCATTTCTGGACTCCAACCGGCATGCCGCTGCGGTTCCCCGGCCTTGAGGGGCGGGTTGCTCCCTGCCGAACGACGGGGGCAAAGGCGACGAGATTGGATCCCTGAGGCAAACTGCCATCCCGAGGAGGTTCTGCGGGGGTTCTCCGGGCAAGCTTAGGAAGGGGGGGGCAAAGGGATCTGCAGCTCCACCACTGTGCCGCTACCCAAGCGGCGGTTGCGCCAGGTGATGGTTGCCCCGATTAGCTCGGCTCGGTAGCGCATGTTGAGCAATCCATGGCCGTGGCCAGGTTTCTGATCGGGATCGATCCCACCGTTGAACTCCGGCATGCCACGGCCATCGTCGATGATCTTCAGCTCCAGGTGGGTGTAAGGGGCTTCGGGATTGACAGAAGGCTCCTCTGCGCCGCTACCGGCTTGAACCTTGGGCTGAATGGTGATGTCGATGCGCCGTGCCCCTGCGTGTTTGACGATGTTGTTCAGCGCCTCCTGCACGATCCGAAAGATGTTGCTTTGGCAGGCAGGGCTGAGACGGGAGAGCAGGCCATCGGCGCGGTTGTCGAAGCGGGTGAGAAGCGGGTGAGGAGAACGCTGGGCCGCCCGTTCCAGAAGGCTGCGCAGAGCCGGGCCCAGGTTAAAAGCCCGCATGGCCAGCGGCTGCAGATCCTCGACGATCCCCCGCAACTCGGCCATGGTCTCCTGCAGTTGGACGCTCATGACGCGTAGCTGAGCCTGGCCGGCAGGGCTGAGGGTCGGATCGCCGGCGAGCTCCTGAATCTGACGAGACAGAGCTCCCAGATCCGCTAGGGTCTGATCGTGCAGATCGGCGGCCAGGCGACGACTTTCCGCCTCTCGCCCCTCGGTCAGCCCTTGCAAGGCTGCTGCCGTCGCCTCTTGACGGCGAACCTGCTCGTAGAAGGAGGCCCGCTGCAGCGCCACTGCCGCAATGTCCGCCAGCGCTTCCACCAAGTCCCTATCTGCAGGGGCAAATCCGGCGGCTTCGGGGGCAGTATCGGCAGTTGGAGGCTTCCGGCCTGCCGTCGCCAGGGGCGGAATGGAGGCGCAGAGCACACCCGCAATCTGGTTGGCATCGGTAACCAGAGGTACACACAGTAGGGAGCGGATGCCCCTCTGCAACAGCGTCTGGCGGGTGGGAAGGGGCAGCGGAAAGGTTTGGACATCGGGGATCAGCAGCGTGTCCAGATGGGTGTAGCAACTTACCCAAATGAGCTGGCTCAGCTCAGGGGTCAACGTCTGCCCCACCTGGGAAGGGATCCCCGGCTGACGGCGGTATTCCTGAAGAATGGCGAGGGGTTCTGGAGCCGCTGCAGGCTGTTGGGCGCTCGGCCCATAGCCGCTCCGCGGCGCCACAAAAGTACAGCGATCGACCTGCAAAACTTCCGCCATGCCCTCGAGGGCAATCTCTACCACTTGGTGGGGATCATAGGTGCCGCTGAGGCGCTGGGCGACCTGGCGCAACAAGCTTTCCCGCTGGGCCGAGATGCGGGTTTGCTCGTAAAGTTGCGCCTGTTGGAGGGCGATCCCCGCCTGCTCGGCCACGGCTTCCGCCAACTCCAGATCCTCCGGCTGCCAGGGGGATCCGCCGTGAGGGTAGCGCAGCAGGGCAATACCCCCCAACACTTCCTGTTGTCGCTGCGGCTGGTCAGAGGCAAACAAAGGCACCCACAACAGCCCGCTTCCCTGCCGCTGCGGCTTCAAGTCATCCGGCACCACCACCGGCTCCTTCAAGGTGGTCAGCAGGCTGGCTGCCAAGCGCAACTTGGCCTGAACCGTTTCCGACAATTCCGGCGGGATCCCCGGCTCCGGCCAGGGCTTCTGGAGGGATCCCGTCAGCGGGGCATCCAGCAAGGGCTCCGTCCCGCTCACGCGCACGGCAGGGGTGAGCTCCGGCGCATAGATGCCCACAGGATGCAGCATCTCCTGTTCCGGCTGCCAAAGGGCCAAGATACACACATCCGCCTGAAAAGCCGCACCAATCTGCTGGGTAATCGCGTGGAAGAGAGTGGTGGGCTCCAGGCTGGAGCGAATTGCCGCTGTGATCGAGTGCAACAGCGCCAGCCGTTCCGCCTGCCGATGGGCCCGCTCAAACAGGCTGGAACGAGTTAGGGCAATCGCCAGTTGGTAGGCCACCGAGCGCAACAGGTCAATCTCCTCCGGCTGCCAGGGGTGGGGTGTAGTTAGGTATACCCCCAGCAGCCCGATCATCCCCCCTGGCGCAGCAGCCAAGTCGGATCGGCCCGTCTGCGGATCCCTGCCGCCGGCTTCCCCCAGCCCGGCTCCTGCTGAGCCCACCGCTTGCAACGGGATCAGCACCGCCGAGCGAGCCTGTAGCGCCTGGAAAGCGGCCAGTCCCTGCGGCGGCAACAGATGTTCCTGAGCCGGCTGCATATGCAGGGCTATTTGCACCACCTGCCCCTCCTGCAACCGCTCGCACAGCGAGCCAAAGTCTTGGATCCGGTACACCTGCCCCAGGGACGGGGCCAGCCCAGGGCTTAGGGCCTCGTGGGTGACCTGAACCGTCTCCTGATCCGGGTTGATACTGTAAAAACAACAGCGGCTCAGCCCCTTCACCCCTTTCGAGAGAAAGGCGTGCTGCAGCTCCTTCAGGGCAGTGCTGACGATTTGATCCCACTGCAGAAAGCGGTGGACAGTGCTGGTGATGCGGTTGAGCAACGCCTCCCGCACCGCCTGTCGGCGGCTGCGCTCCAGCAGCTTGGCATTGATAATGGCGCTGGCCGTATAGGAACAAAGAAACTTCACTACTTCTACAAAGCTGGCCTCCAAGGGTGTCCGGCTCAGCAGAGCCAAAGCGCCCAGCCGCTCCTCCCCGCGGTTAATTGGGTAGGCGACAAAGCCCCGCAGGCCATTGGCCCTCACCCACTCCGGGGCAGGCATCCAGACCTCTTGATCCGGGTTGTTGCTCAAGAGGGGCAACCCTTGCTGGACCACACGCCCCATAGGGCTGTCATCGGGGTAGATTCGCTCAATTTGGGCGTGGGCAGGGCTGAGCAGGCCAGCATGGGCCACCGACCGAAAGCAACCCTCTTGCGGGTCGAAAAACCAGAGGCGAGCGGAGGCCACGCCCAGGCGGCTCACCATCTGGTGCACTAGGGTTTGAGCCAACTTGAGCAGGCCTTGCTCCCACACCTCCGGCTCCGCCGCTTCTGAAGCCTCTTGCGAAGAGAGCAGCACCAGTTCCTGAACGATTTGGTTGGCAGCCTGAAGCTGGATCAAGAAAGTGGAATCCGGATCGACAAAAGCCTGCAAAGGCATAGCAGCAAGCAATAGAAAAGTCAACTCCAACAGCCTGAACTCAGGCAACCACCTTCTGCACCGCCTCCAGCCGCCCCAAAGCCCAGCCCCGCCGCTGCAACAGCGCAAAAGAGGCCATCAAATCCGGCCCCTGCAGATCCCCTGTCAAGGCGGCCCGCAAGCTTTTCAGCAGCAGGCCCTTTTTCATCCCCTGGCTTTTGGCCACCTCTTCCACCAGCGGTTTTAGGCTGTCCGCGGAAACTGGCTGGGGCAACTCAGCAGCAGCCAACGTGGTGGCCATGGCGGCCATCGCTTCCGCCACCCCCGGCAGGCGCAACTGTTCCAGAGCCGGCAACGAGTAGCTGAGGGGCTCTTGAAACAAAAAGCGGCTCAGGGGAGGAGCCTCCGTCAGGCGGTCGATGCCCTCGGCGATTAGGCAGGCCACCTCTTCCAGCCAAGTGGGATCCGGCACGGATCCCAGGTCAAACCCCGCCGCCTGCCAAAAGGGTGTCAGCCGCTCCACCAATTCTGCCGGGGAGAGCTGCTTGATGTACTGGCTGTTGATCCAGTTGAGCTTGTCCCAATCAAAACGAGCGGCAGCCCGGTTGACCCGGTCGAAGTCAAACATCGTAGCCGCCTTTTCCAACGAGAAGATCTCTTCCCCATCGGGAGGCGACCAACTGAGCAAAGCCAAGTAATTCTTGAGAGCTTCCGGCAAGAAGCCCATCTGCTGAAACTCCGCCACCGAGGTCGCCCCATCCCGCTTGGAGAGCTTCTTCCCTTCTGGATTCAGGATCAGGGGAGAATGGGCAAACTGCGGCGGTTTATGACCCAGAGCGCGGTAGAGCAAGATCTGCTTAGGCGTGTTGCCGATATGGTCTTCGCCACGGATGACATGGGTGATGCCCATGTCGATGTCGTCCACCACCACTGCCAGGTTGTAGAGAGGGTAGCCATCCGCCCGCGCGATCACCATGTCTCCCCCCAAATCCTGGGTGTTCCAGGTAATGGGGCCGCGGATAAGATCCACCCACGACACCTCCAGGGGCTCCTCGATCTTGAAACGGATCACCGGCTGCCGACCCTCGGCTTCATAGGCCCGTCGCTGCTCCTCAGTGAGAAAGCGGTGGCGGTTATCGTAGCGGGGAGCCTTGCCGGCGGCCTTCTGCGCAGCGCGCATTGCTTCTAGCTCCACCTCGCTGACATAGCAGCGGTAAGCCAGCCCCTGGTCCAAAAGCTGCTGCACCACCGCTTGGTAGCGCGCGATGCGGTTGGACTGGTAGATGGGCCCCTCATCCCAATCCAGTCCCAGCCAGGCTAGCCCTGCTAAGATGTTGCGGGTGTAGCGGGGGGAAGAGCGCTCGCGGTCGGTGTCTTCGATGCGCAAAATGAACTGGCCACCGTGGCGGCGAGCGTAGAGCCAGTTAAACACCGCCGTCCGGGCGGTGCCGATGTGCAAGTTGCCAGTTGGGCTAGGGGCAAGGCGAACGCGAACACTCACAGGCAACGGTTCTCAAACAGTGCATCCCGATCCTAGTCGGCAGGGGGATCCCGTGTCATGTTGGGGGCTGCAACCGTTGTCAACCGAAGTCTTTCGGGTAGAATCCGCCTTAGCTGCCGGTCAAGAGGTAGGCTCCCCGGGGGTCAAGGTTGGTGGGCAACGCCCAGCTTCTGCTTTTTCCGGTGTTGAGGAACGAACTACAGTAGCGTAGGAGGAACTACAGCACATGCGTCTAACCCTGGCGATTGTTCTGGGCTGTCTAGCCGCCGGGATCCCGGCGGGGGCTGTTTTTGCCCAAATTGCCTATCCTTCTTACCCGGTGGGGGATGCCCTGGATGCGATCCTGCTGGATAGGGGCAGAGATGCGGATCCGGTGGTTTTCCCTGAAGAGGTAGTGCGCTCCCAGGCCCGGCGAACCACCGCCTTCTTCACCACTTTGCTGAACCAGCGCACCAACATCCCGCCCTTGCGCTCGCTGGATTTGCCCAGCCCCTACCAAGCCTCGGTCCGCACCCAGGCTGGCTATTACCGCGTTACCCAGACAGAGCCTGTTTTGGACGCCGAGCTCCTCCGCTAGGCAAGGCAGATACCCAGCCTGCATTGTGTAGAACCTCTACAAATTCGTGGTTTCGGCCAGGGGGCGTCGGGCCGAGAGGCTAAGATCGGCTTGTAGCGTGTTCAGGCTGCCTATGTCTGCCCGATCCAAAGTAGAAGCCCTCCCCAAGGGCATGGATCCCCGCCAGTTCACTGCAGCCGATGTGGCGGCCATTGCGGAGCGTCTGGAGCGCAACGAGTACCCCAACGTGTTCGACTGCCTGGAGGATTGGCACACCCTGCGGGCCATTGCCTTTTACTCTCCCGAGCTGGTGGCTCCTTATGCCCATCTGTTGGAGTGGGAAGTGGATGAAGACTAGAGCTGTCCTTGTAGCTCTGAGCTTTGCTTAGAAGGGATCCCCCTCCTCAACCAGAAGGGGGAGAAGAGCTTCCATCTAGCCCCTGTCTGCGAATAAGATAGCGCACTTCTTCGAGGAGAACGTTAAACCTCTGGTCATTCTCGATCTGACGCTGGTTGATGGCCTGGATAGCGCGTTCGTGCTCTTGTTGCAATGCAGTGAGAGTGATGAGAGCTTGAGTTACTTCCTCGGCCCATTCGGCCAAGTGTGCTAAGTCCGAGCGGGTCTCACGGACAACTTCCTGTAAGTCTCTCAAGCCTTGCGCTTGAGCCACGTTTTGCTCATAGCTTTCCCGAATGGCCTGGCGCAGCTGCTCAATTTCCCGGCTGCGAGCGGCGTTTTGCTCGCTCAGCTCGGCGTGGCTTTCCCGAATGGCCTGGCGCAGCTGCTCGATTTCCCGGCTGCGAGCGGCGTTTTGCTCGCTCAGCTCGGCGTGGCTTTCCCGAA
>NZ_JAOALE010000041.1:0-24228 GCF_047462575.1 Synechococcus sp. 'PEA 65AY6A-5F PE A' | reverse complement strand
TCCTCCAGCCCGCCAAGCTGCGCTGTGGCGGGAGTACCCCGGAGGTTCTGATGGGCAGGAGCGGAGATCGCTCTTTTGGGGGTGGCTGAGGCGGCAAAGGTTAACTTTTGCAGCCAGGGATCCCAACCTTGGAGCAACTCTCATTAGGATGGCCAGTAGCCTTGCTGTCTATCCCTATGTCTGAGCTGGCATTGGCCCTGCTGGGGGCAGCAGTTGCCGTTGCCCTGTTCCTAGGAATTAGACAGGGCCAGGGGCTGTTGCAGCGGTGGGCAGCAACGCAACGTCTGGGTGAGGCTATGGCACTGGTGGCTGGGGCTTTTGTCCAGCCAGATGGAAGAGCGGTGGGAGTAAGTTGGGGATGAAGCATGGAAGGGAGCAAGGGCTGGAAAAAAGAGCAGTTGGGATTCTTGAAGGGAATGCCCTGGCTGGCTTTGGGACTGGCGCTGGTCTTATTGGTGTGGAATGGGCTTGGCAGCAATGGAGGAGCGATGGCCAGTCCCGGTGAAGGATCCCGAACTTTGACGGTAACCGGCCAGGGATCTGTTGCGGTGGAAACCTCCATTGCGGTAATCCGGCTGGGGGTGGTGCTCCAAGGGGAGACGGCGCAATCGGTACAGCAACAGGTGGCCGAGCGCTCGGAGCGGCTGGTGAACCGCCTCAAGGAGCTGCAGGTGAGCGCCCTGCAGACCACCGGCATTTCCCTCTATCCCCAATACGACTACCAGCAGAGCCCACCCCGCCTGAGCGGGGTACAGGGGCAGAACAGCTTGCAATTTGAGGTGCCCATAGCCCGAGCCGGACAAGTGCTGGATGAAGCCGTGGCCGCCGGAGCTACCCAGGTGGAATCAGTCAGCTTCCGGGCCGACGAGGCCACCTTGCTGCAGGCGCGCAGCCGTGCCTTAAGGCAGGCTGTAGAAGATGCCCAACGTCAAGCCAACGATGTGTTGAGGGCCTTGAACCTGAGCAGCCGTTCCGTGGAGCGCATCCAAATTCACAGCGAGGGCTACATCGCGCCGCCAGTTCCTCTGGCAGGCATGGGTGGAGCGGAGTATGCTCGCCTACAGGCAGCCTCCACGCCAGTGGAGGGAGGACAACAAACCGTGCGCGCCCAAGTCACGCTCGAGATTCGTTTCTAGGTTCCTGTGGCGGCCATGAAGTCGCGTCGAACCCTGCCTTCCCTCTCGCTGGGGCAGAGAAGGATTCCCCCTGGGAGAGGGAGGAACGCCTAGAAGCCTCTTCCTCGGGTTGGGAATGACTACGAAACTTCAAAAATCTCAAAAAAATAACCCGGCAAAGTTAGGTAGTGGCTGCCAATCCCTACGTCTAGAATGGCGATGGAAAACCATTGGAAAGTTTGCTTTGCCGGATTTCCTTCTCATCTGGCTTTGGCTTGCCCGTGGATCCCAATTTGGAGAGCGCTGCTGCCACTGGTACGTCTGAAGGCCCTCAGGCAAGCTTGGGCGCTAGCAAAGGCGAAGCCAGCAGCTTGCGGGCCCATGTGCTGATCGTGGATGACAGCTACATGGTGGCGGAAATGCTCTCTAATTTTCTCGGCAAGCAGGGCTGTAGTATTTCCTATGCCCTGGATGGCCTTTCTGCCCTAGAACAAATCCGCCGCCGAACTCCAGATCTCATCATTGCCGACTGGGTCATGCCCGCTCTCGACGGCCTAGAGCTGTGCCGGCAGTTGCGGCAAGCGCCCGAATATGCCTGGGTGTACTACATCCTCATGACCGCCCGCGAGGGCAACGACAACATGGAGCGGGCTTTAGAAGCCGGAGCCGACGAGTTTCTTTCTAAGCCTTTTCAGGCGGCGGAGCTGCTGACGCGGGTGCGGGCAGGGCTGCGCATTGTGGAGAGCCGCCGCCAGCAATATCTGCTCCAGACTGGACAAAAACAAGTCTCATCTCCTTCTGGCTCGGTTGCTTTGGGCAATCGGCAGGATCTGGTTACTCGCCTGCCGTTGCGGGTGGCCCAAGCCCGTGCCCAATCGGATCCCCTCAGTTTGTTTGTGCTGCGCTTGGCCAACCTCGCTGCTCTGGGGCAAGGACTGGAGGCCGGCGGTCGGGCTGCTCTTCTCAAGCTGTTTACGGATCGCTTGGCCCACAATTTGCGAGAGGGGGATGATCTCTTTTGCTACGACGAGGGCCAGTTTATCGTGGTGCTGCCGGGGAGCACTCTGGCCGCTGCCCAGATCGCTGCCGAGCGCTGCTGCCAGCGGTTGATCCAGGATCCCTTTGTGGTGAATGGGCAAGCGCTGCCGGTGCAGCTTCAATTTGGGGCGGCCACGCTCACAGATAAGGACGATCCCAAGGGGGTGGCCCTGTTGCGACGGGCTGCCCAAGCCCTGCGAGACAGCAAAAATGTCCACACCTCGGTGGTGACTGCTCCCCATCCCATCCTCGTTTCCGACCGTGTCAGGGGGACGGAGTCTTCAGAGCTGCTGAAATCTCTGCAACGTCTGGAACAAGAAAATGCCAACCTGCGCCAGGAGCTGGAAACTCACCTCCGGCAGCTCGAAGAGTTGCGGCAACAAAACCAAGAGCTAAGCCAAAGGGTTGGCAGGCTTGGATCTGAAACCTCTGCAGCGGGATCCCGCTCTCAGAGGCCCTTGTGGATCCGCCGGCAGAAACCGCGGCGTCGTCTAAAGCGTCAACTGGGCCGCGGAAAATGGCGACTGCGCCGGTAAGTCCGATCCCCAAAGTTTGCCATCAGGTTGGCTTGAGCAGAATGGGTGGGGGAGAGGTGTAACAGCGATGTTCAATTCTATTCAGGGCCGAGGAGCAGGATCCGCTACCTGGAAGTCAGCAAGAAGGTGGTTTCTCGACAACATCGAGCTGATCCTGACAGCGGTGGGGATAGGCGTAATCCTGCTCAGCGGTTGGGTGGCCAGCCGCAGCGCTCTTTCCGTAGCAATGGCAACGGCAGTCAGCGCCACCGTGGTGGGGGTTATCCACGGCATTCTGTTCTGGCTGTTGCGGCGGCGGCAGCGCCGAGTGCGGCAGGAGGCCATCGGTCAGATTCGCGAAATGCTGGAGGATCTGGGCAAAAACCGGCTGCAAACCATCAAGATGAGCCTGTACATGGTGCAGGCGCGCCAACCAGATCAAAAGAGCGCACCCGCCAAAGCTTTGACCGCGCTTACCAAATTCTGGGAGAGATCAGCAACTTAATCGATCACATTTCCGAGGAATCCCTGGCCAGTTGGCGGCAGCGCTACCGGCAAACTCTAGATCGCGTGGAGTCGGAATCTCGATAGCCGAGACTCGCAGACAATTTGGAGTTGGGATTGGAGTGGACAGGCGGATTTCGGGAAGCACACAGTTGCTGGGCCTGATCGGGGATCCGGTGGCCCACAGCCTATCCCCGGCGATGCACAACGCCGCTCTGGCGGCCATGGGAGAAGACTACTGCTATGTGCCCTTTCCGGTGGCGGCAGAGCGCTTAGCGGTGGCGGTGGCCGGCCTGGCGGCCATCGGCGTGCGGGGGTTTAATGTCACCATTCCCCACAAGCAGGCGATTCTGCCTTTGCTCAGCCAGGTGGAAGCGCGGGCGGCAGCGGTGGGAGCGGTGAACACGGTCTACGCCCTGCCGGAGGGAGGCTGGGGCGGCACCAACACCGATATCGACGGCTTTGTCCAGCCTTTGCTGGGCCTGGAGAAAGGGATCCCCACCCTGATCCTGGGATCCGGCGGGGCGGCGCGGGCGGCCATCCAGGGCTGTTTGGAGCTGGGGCTGGGGCCAGTGCGGGTGGCCGGGCGATCCCCTGAGAAGTTACGTGCCTTGCAACAGACCTGGCCGCAGGTGGAGACGCTGAGCTGGGCAGAACTGGATCGCCACCTGGCTGAGACGCGGCTTTTGGTCAACACCACCCCCGTGGGCATGCATAAGCCGGGATCCCTTGCTGAGCTGTCTCCCCTCAGCTGGGAGCAACTGCGCCTTCTGCCCGCCGGCGCCACTGTCTATGACTTGGTCTATGTGCCGGATCCCACACCGCTGCTGCGCATGGCTGCTGAGCTGGGCCACACCCCTATTGGCGGCCTGGAAATGTTGATCCACCAGGGGGCCAAAGCCCTCTCCCTCTGGCTGGGGGGCAAGCCCGTGCCGGTAGAGGTGATGCGGCAGGCGGCCCGGCAGCAGTTGGCCCAGATCGGGGATCCCAACTCCTAGTTGTCCTCTTGGCTGAGTCTTGAATTCAAACAGAGCCGTATTTTTTGCTACAAAGATAGGCTCCTCACTCTGTTGAAATTCGGTAAACGATCGAGCTTCCTGCAATGTTATTCTCCGCGCTGAGAAGCCCACAGTCGTGCGAGAAGTTTCAGGACAACGGGCTCGAAGTTAAATGAGCTTGATTGAGCTTGTTCGAGCGGGAACAATTGCTTTTGATTTGCCGATCTTTAGAGGAGAAAGAGGATAGGATTGAAGCCATTCTCAGTAGAGGTTGAGAGTGTCGGGAGTACTGAGGCAACGGTGGAAAAAATACGGGATCCGTTGGCTGGGGGGCGTGCTCGGCGCGCTGATACTCCTGGGATCCGGGATCGCCGCCCAGGCCCAATTCCTCTGGCCCGGCCATTCCGGGTTGCAGGGTAGGGGGGAACAGAGGGGATCCCTCGACGCCTTCTGCCGGCAGCCGCCTGAGGAAGTGGCGCGCAAGGCCCAACTGCGCCAGCGGGCCGCCCAGTCAGATGCCGCCCGAGCTGAATACAACCAAGTTTTGGCAGAACATCGCGCTGCCTTGATCGCCTGCCGTAGCCGCCGTTGGCCGCAAATCCAAGCCATTTGGGTGCGCTTGCATCCCTGCGATGCCAATCCGGGCGTGTTGGATCAGGTGTTTGACCAGGTGGTGAACCTGGGCTACAACCGCGTCTTTATCGAGACGTTTTACGATGGCCGCTCCATTTTGCCAGATGGTGGGGGCGGGATCTGGCCCAGCCTACAGCCCAACGCCGATTTGTTGGATTTGGCCCTCAAGGCGGCGCGACGGCGAGGGCTTTCGGCTTATGCCTGGGTGTTTTCCCTCAATTTTGGCTACAGCTACGGACAGCGACCGGATCGTCAGGCAGTCTTGGCCCGCAACGGCCGTGGCCTCACCACCGTCTTGGATCCGGCAACGGCCCTTCTGGAAGATTTGGGCAGCCCGGATGAGGTGTTTGTGGATCCCTTCCATCCCGTGGCGCGCCGGGATTTTGCCGAGCTGATCCGCCGCATCCTGCAGCGGCAGCCGGATGGGATCCTCTTCGACTACATTCGCTATCCCCGCGGCTCTGGGGGATCCAGCCTGGCAGCCACCGTCCGGGATCTCTGGATCCATGGGGAGGCGGCCCGGCAAGCCTACCTGGATTTGGCAGAAAACGCGGCAGGCCGAGCCTTGCTGGAGCGTTACCTCAGCCAGGGCTACGTGACAGTGGCGGATGTGCTCCACCTGGACGCCACCTATGGCGAAGAGCCCAAGTGGCGTCAGCCAGGGGATCCCAGGCCCAGCGCAAGCGGGGAGCGGCCGCTTTCTCCAGAGCTATGGGACGGGATGGCCCAAGGCAGAGCAGGCGGGAACGAAGATCTACATTCAAGCCTTGCAAACGAGGATTCCCAGCCGTCGGCGAATCCCACCCCCTCTCCGACACCCAGCGCCGCTTTCCGACAGGAGCGCTGGCAGCAGCAGCTCTGGCAGCTCAGCGTCGAGTTTGCCCGCTACGGGATCCTCGATTACCTACGGCAAGCTGCCCAACCGGCCCAAAGCCTTGGGATCCCGAGCGGAGCCGTCTTTTTCCCCGATGGCAATCAGGCGGTGGGAGAAGGGTTTGACGCTCGTCTCCAGCCCTGGGATCGCTTCGATCCCGGCATGGAGTGGCACCCAATGGCCTATGCCAAGTGCGAGGATGGCTCCTGTGTGGCGCAGCAGGTGGAGCAGGTCTTGGCCGTGGCCTCTCCCCAAACCTTTGTCTGCCCGGCCATTGCCGGCCTGTGGGGACAAGCGCAGCGAAAACGCCCCAGCCTGGAAGCCCAAATGGCAGAGCTGGCCCGCCGCTTCCCGCAGTTGCCCTGTGTGAGTCACTTTGCCCTCTCTTGGATCGAGCCGGAGCTGGAACGCAGCCGTCGCACTTGTCAACTCTGATGCCCATCTCAATCTATGAGCGCCGAACAATTCGAGCTGATTAACCGCTTGTTTCAACTCACGTTTCAAATCGGGGATCGCTTGGGCTGTGAGTCTTCGGATCCTGCTCAGTTATTGCTGACCAGCCAACCTAGCCTGGAAGCAAGCCATCTATATTTCCCTTCCGATTACGTTTATGAGGCTCTGGATCCCGAAGTGTGGGCCAATCATGTGCTGAGGTGCCAGCTTTAGCCCAGATGGCCGATATTTTGCAACCTTACCTTTTCACCGGTGGCATCTATCGCCAAGACGAGGTTTCGTGGTGGATTTGCGCTTTTTGGATGGCTCAAGAGAGGCTAGGAACCAACGTGCTCTTGCGCGCCCACAGAGTCGAAACTTAGGCAGTTGATCCCCAAGTTCCCTCTCGTATTGAGATGGGGATCGGTGTTACTTAAAATCTACATCGACTCCGGCGCGCTCAGGCCGAGAATGCCGGTAAGCACGTTAAACAAAACCTGTCGCGTGGCCTGCACCAATTGAATGCGGGCTTGAGCCAAGAGGGGATCCTCTTTCAAAAGGGGCAAAATGCGGCAGTTGTCATAAAACTTGTTGAAATCGGCGGCAATCGCCTCGGCATAGCGGATGATCTTGTGGGGGGCGCGCTCTTCGGCAGCGGCGATCAGCTCATCGGGCAGGGCCAACAGGCGCAGCAACAGGGCCCGCTCTTCGGGTTCTTGGTAGGGCAGTTTTTGTTGCTCTGTCAAGGTAACTTTGTTAGTTAGCTCCACTTTTTCTTCTTCCTGAAGCCGCCGCAGCAGGGTACAGCAGCGGGCATGGCTGTAGTGGACATAGACCACCGGGTTGTCGAAAGTTTGCTTGACGGCCAAATCCAAATCGAAGTTGATGGGGCTGTCCATGCTGCTGCTGAGCAAAAACCAGCGGGCCGCATCCACCCCAACGCCAATTTCGGGATCGTCGATGAGATCGTTTAAGGAGACAAAATTGCCGGTGCGCTTGGACATGCGCACTTCGGTTTTCTCGCCGGTTTCCGGGTCGGTTTTGAACAATTTGACAAATTGTCCAATCAGGATCTCCAGCTTGACATCCGGGCTGAAGGCGCCCACCGCCGCATGCAAGCGACCGATATAGCCGTGGTGATCCGAGCCGAGGATGTTGATGAGCCGTTGATAGCCCCGCCGCACTTTGTCGCGGTGGTAGGCAATGTCGGCGGCCAGGTAGGTAAAGGAGCCATCCGCCTTCTGCACCACCCGATCCTTGTCGTCGCCAAACTCTTGGGTTTTGAAATAGACGGCCTCTTCCGCTCCCGGCTTGGGATCCTCACCCCGCGGCGCCTTGGCCCTGTAGAGGAAGCCGCGCTCCTGCAGCTCCTGCAAAGCCTGTTGGATGGCGCTCAGGCCCGTCTGGGGATCCGGGGCGTGCAGGCGGCGCTCGCTAAACCAGTGGTCAAACTCGGTGCGCAACTGTTGCAAAGTCTGCTTTTGCCAAGCCAGCATCTCGGCGTAGGCAAAATCGGTGTACTCTTCCGGGGTGGTGGGCAGAGGGCGGATCCCGGCCTTAACTTGATCCAGCAGCCGCCGGGCGATATCGACCAAGTAGCTGCCGTGATAGGCGTCTTCCGGCAGAGCCACCTCTTCGCCCTGCAGTTGCCGCACCCGCACTTCTAGCGACTGGCCCAAGAGCCGCATCTGGTTGCCAGCATCGTTGATGTAGAACTCCCGCTCCACCTGGTGCCCCGTCCAGCGCAGCAGGTTGGCCAGCGTGGAGCCGACAGCAGCCCAGCGCCCGTGCCCCACGTGCAGGGGCCCCGTCGGGTTGGCGGAGACAAACTCCAGCAGAATGCGCTCGGGATGGGGGGTGGCTGTTTTGCCGAAGTTTTCTCCCAGATGTAGCAGCTCTTGCAAGCGCTTGGCCAAAAAGGGATCCCCTAGCCGGAAGTTGAGATACCCTCCTCCCGCCACCTGAGTTTCGATGTCCGGCAGATCCAGATGGCTCTGCAGGGTTTGGGCAATCTGTGTCGGTGCCATGCGACAGGCTTTGGCCATGCCCAGGGGGGTGGGACAGGCGTAATCGCCGTAGCGAGGGTCGCTGGGGATCTGGATCACGGGGGCAATCGCTGTGGCTTGCTGGGGGGCCAGGGATCCCAGTTGGCCTGCTTCTGCTGCCTGTCGAATGGCCTCAGATACAGCACCGGCGAGAAAGCGAACCAGGGAGGTGGAAGGGGATTGGATGGCCATGGTTGAAGAGGGATACACGTGAGTTAAGAGCAATGGCGATCGGGATCCCTGCGGCAGCAGGAGCACTATCATACCGGCAACGAACCGGCCATGACCAAGGCAGAGTTCTCACCTTGGCTAAAAGGGGATCCCCCAGCAGGTAAAGGTATCCTCAAATACAGAAGTTTGACTCCGCCTTGCTAAGTTGGTTGCTTATAGTCTTCACTCCATTGTTTGCCGCATTCCCGTTTGCGGATCCCTACTGATCCAGGTGCTGTGGAGCATATAGATGATATGTCCATCCCGAAATCGTCGCGTCGTCAATTCCTTCAATCTGCTGCTGCGGCTGCCTCTTGGGTTGCCGTTGGAGGGCTAAAGGCGAGGGCTCAGAGCCGCGGGCCGCTTCTGGTTTCCCAGGGACTGACGCCCCTGAAGTTTACCCTCTCTTGGTTGCTCTCTTCGATGGATACCCCCCTTGTAACGGCGATCTTGAAGGGCTACTTCGCCGAAGAGGGGCTGGAGGTCACCTACGAGCGCGGCTATGGCTCCGCCGATTCCATCACCAAGATTGCCGCTGGCCAGTACGACCTGGGGGAAGGGGATCCCTACTCCATGATCGAGTTCAATGCCAAAAATCCGGACGTGCCCTTGGTAGCGATCTATGTCCACTTCAATCGCTCTCCCTTTGGCATCTACACCTTGAAAGATAAGGGCATTGGGGAGCCGGCCCAACTGGCGGGCAAGAAGCTGGGAGCACCGGCAGGGGATGCGCCGCGTCGGCTCTGGCCGGTCTTTGCCAAGCAAGTCGGCATCGATCCGGGCTCGGTGGAGTGGGTAACTATGGAGCCGCAGTTGCGCGAACCTTTCCTCATCCAAGGTCGGGTGGATGCCATCAGCGGCTTTATGACCTCAGCCATGCCCAATCTGGTGCGGGGCGGCGTCAGCTTGGAGGACATCACGGCTTTCCTTTACAACGACTATGGCCTTGAGCTGTACGGCAATGCCGTCATCACCCGTGTGCAATTGCTGCGTGAGAAGCCTGAGCAATTCAAAGCTTTCTTGCGGGCCTATGTCAAGGGTTGGCAAGACACTATTCGTGATACCGATGGCAACATGTTGGCCCTTCTGGACAAAGCCAAGGCCGACGGACAAGTGCTGGATACGGCAATTGAGAAATTGCGCCTTACCCTGGCCATGCCGCGCCTGTTTGTTACCGATGAGGTGCGACAAATTGGTTTGGGGGATGTGGTGCCTGCGCGTATGGAAACCTCGATTGCTCAGGTGGTGGATGGCTTTGGCTTGCCCACTAAGCCCTCTCTAGAGCAAGTGTTTGATGGAAGTCTGCTCCCACCCAAGTCTGAGCGGATGATTGGATAATCTGGGTTAGGCCAGCAACGATTTTGAAGCCTCTGTCTATTGGCTTGCCGGTGCAGGCCAACTTGTCCTGCTTGCTGGGAGGCTATTTCTGGCTGCAGGTGCGGTCTGCGTCCTTATTGGATCCCTCATGGATCCCTCATCCGCGAAGTATCCCCAAAGCTTTTCGTGGCAGGGATCCCAGGCTGCTCCTAAAAGAGGCCGACGGGAGACCTGTTCGCGTTGGTGGATGGGAGACCGGAAGCAGCATGGAGCAGTAGGGGAGTGTCTCGAACTTTGTTTAGGGTTACCCAAGAACGCCGTAAGGCCCCTGCCTTTGGGCATGGGGAGCATGTCAATGAAATCAAACCTGAGAAACAGATGTATTGGGAAGAGTAGCTTAGGGGTGCTTGAAGTCGAGATAGCTTTTCCGATCCCGAAAAAAAGCTGAATAAGTTTGTGGTGCTCAGGGATCCCTTTTAACCTGGAGGGGATCACTAGGGAGTTTAGGCCCTTGGAAACTTTTGTTCTGATTAAGCAAGTTCCCGATCAAAACGCCAAGGCCGGCATCAACAGTGACGGCACGATCGATCGCGCCAAGGCCAAGCGGATGTTAAACCCTTTTGATCGCTATGCACTGGAAGCAGCTCTGCAAACCAAACGGCAACACGGGGCGAGAGTAACGGCAATTACAATGGGGCCACCCCCGGCCATTGAGGTGCTCTACGAGGCCATTGCCCACGGGGTGGATCGGGGCATTTTGATGACCGACCGCCGCTTGGCCGCTTCTGATACCCTAGCCACAGCGTATACCCTGGCCCAGACGGTTCGCTATGCTGGCCGGCCTGATGTGATCTTCTGTGGGCTCCAGACCACCGACGGCGATACGGCCCAGGTGGGGCCGCAGTTGGCGGAGCGGTTGGGGATCCCTCAGGTCACCTATTGCGAAGCCTTCGAGATTCGGGATGGGATCCTGGTGGCGCGGCGGGCCATCGAAGGGGGATCCCAAATCGTGATGGTGCCTCTGCCGGCCTTGGTCACGGTAGCCAATTCGGCGCGGCGTCTGGCCTATCCTACCCTGCGCGGTGTGCAGCGGGTGCAGCGGCTGATGCGGGATGAGGCGGCGCGGGCCGAGGCCATCCAGATCCTCAACCTGGACGATGTGGGGGCAGACCCGGAGCGCTGCGGCCTCCAGGGATCCCCGACCATCGTGGCCGCCACCGAAAAAGTAGGGGAAATCGGCGGCAACTGTCAGATCTTTCAAGGGCAGCCCGTGCCGCAACTGGTGAAGGAATTGGCTCAGGCACTTGACTTGAGCCTCTACCTGGCTACCCCAGAGGCTTTACCCTCTTTCCCCTTCCGCTAACTCCACCCTCTAAACCCATTCCTTAACTTCTCAGTTGCAGCCTGCCCAAAGGTGAGTTATCGCTAAGTTGCGGAAATCTGTATAGGAATTGACCAAACTTCCCAGCCTTTCTACTTTGATGAGGAGTCGTAAGCTCTATGGAGCACAAGCGGGTGTTGATCTTCGCCGAGCAGATCAAGGGTGAGTTGCAGCCCATCGGCCTGGAGCTGTTGGGAGCGGGACGACGGCTGGCCGATAAGCTGGAAGCCACCCTGAGCGCCCTTGTCCTCGGGCACAACATCGCTCACCTGCCCCCAATCCTGATCGGCCATGGGGCGGATCAGGTCTTCGTTGCCGACCACCCCGAGCTGGCCGAATACCGCACCCTGCCCTACCGCCGCGTTATCCTGGACTTGATCAAAAGCTGGCCCCAGCCGCCCCACACCATCCTGCTGGGATCCACCACCACCGGTCGGGACTTGGCCCCCCGTCTGGCCGCCCACCTGGAAACCGGCCTGACCGCCGACTGCACCGAGCTCGACATCGGCCCCTTCGAGTACAGCAACAGCAAAGATCCCGGCAAGTCTGGCTTCTTCCCCGACTGCCTGTACGCCATTCGGCCCAGCTTTGGCGAGTCCCTCAAGGCCCGCATCCTCGGCCCCTGGAAAAACCCGCAGATGGCCACCGTGCGCCCCGGGGTGATGCAGCCGCTTCCCTGGGACGGATCCCGCCAAGGAGAAGTGATCCCGGTGCCGGTTAACTTGGAGCCGGAGGATCTCAAGCTGCAAATTGTGGAAACGGTGCGCAACCTCTCCCAGGCCGTCGATCTGACGCGGGCCAAAGTGATCGTTGCTGGCGGCTACGGGCTGGGATCGGCAGACGGCTTTGAGCTGATGCGCGAGCTGGCCGCCTGTTTCCCCAACAGCGCCGTCGGCTCCTCCCGCAAGGCTGTGGATGCCGGCTGGATCCCCTATGCCCACCAGGTGGGGCAAACTGGCAAGACCGTCCGCCCCCAGCTCTACATCGCCTGTGGTATCTCCGGGGCCATCCAACACCGCGTCGGCATGGACAAGTCCCAGACCATCATCGCCATCAACAAAGACAGCTCTGCCCCCATCTTCAAATTTGCCCACTACGGCATCGTGGGGGATCTCTACCAGGTGGTGCCCGAACTGATCCGGCAACTGCAGCAGATGCAGGAGAAAACCCAGGCGGACTCTCCTGCCCGGCCTTCGCCAACCCCCGCCCTGCAGATCCCTATCTTGCAGGGCCGCTAATCCTCCTGGGAAAGCACTTTAGTGCAGGGCCATGGTCAACAATCCCTGCTGTCCCAGCAACACCTCCCGCAACAGGGTAACCAGGCCCACCCACACTACAGGCGCCATGTCCACCCCCCCCAGGGGCGGGATCAGGCGGCGTGTCGGGCGCAGCAAAAACTCCGTCAGGCCGACCACTGGCGAATAGGGCAGCCGAGAGGTATCCAGTTGCGGATACCAGGATAAGAAGATGCGCAGCACAAACAGAACGGTGTAGAGCGCCAGCAGCGGGCCCAGCACCCAAGTGGTGAAAATCGGCAGCATTGCTTTTGCAACAATTGAGTTTCAGGGGAGGTTCTTCACCTATTCTGCTCCAAGGAAAGCCGCCTGTGCAGATCCATCGGCTTGCCTTCAAACCAGAAGTTAGTCCTTTGGTCGCTGAAAAGGGATCCCTGGATCCGCTTCTGGCCAGTTCCAACCTAAAAGCCCGAGGAACCCAGAAATCTTCAGGATTCAAAGTGGGTTATTTCCCCAAAAAGCTCCCCTTGTGGGATGGCAGCAAGAAGGCTAGCGTCATAATGGTCATATCTTGCTGACTGCAGGCAGGGATCCCATGCAGGGAAGATTACAAGAGATCGATATCCGAAGCATCCTTCAATTGATCGAGTTGGGCCAGCGCACCGGTGAGCTTTTCGTAGAGGCCAGACCCTCCATCTACTGGTTTGTCTTTTTCTTGAACGGGCGAATCATCTACGCCTCTGAAACCGAAGGCCACATCGCCCGCCTCAAAGACTACCTGCGCCGCTTCAAGCTGGAAGCCGCCCTAGACGAAGTTCAGATCCCTCCCAAAGCTGCGGTCAATGCCCCCGAATACAACCGCCTCTGGTCTTTGCTGGAAAACCACAAGCTCAACCCCAGCCAAGGCAAGCAAATCCTGCTGGGCATGGTGCGGGAAGTCCTCTTCGACCTGCTCAGCCTCCACCAGGGCTCCTTCATTTTCGAGGCTGGATCCCCCTTGGCCCCCCAACTGACCACCTTTCCTGTCACCCCTCTGCTCGCCGAGATGGTCACCCAGGTGCAGGAGTGGAAAAAGCTGCACCCCTACATCCAAGACCCCAACCAAGCCCCCACCATCGTCAACCCCCTGCCCCTCCAGCAAACCCTGCCCGCCCCCGTCTTCAAGGCGCTGAGCGAGTGGTCGGACGGCAAAACCAGCATTCGCCAAATGGGTCGCTACCTGGGCCGAGACACCCTGGTGGTAGCCAAAGCCATCTATCCCTATGTTCGTCAAGGGGCGATCCACCTCTCCGATCCCGTCCTGATCATCGAGCCCCAGCGCACTCGTCCCCTCAAACCCAGCGACAAGCCCGCCCACATCCTCTGCATCGACGACTCCATGGCCATCCAAAAAACCGTGGAGTTCATCTTGCAAAACGAGGGCTACCAGGTCACCACCATCGGCAACCCCCTCAAAGCCCTGGGACAGGTGTTTCTCCTCAACCCCGACATGATCCTCTGCGATGTGGCCATGCCCAAGTTGGATGGGTACGAGCTGTGCGCCATGTTGCGCAAATCCAGCCAGTTCCGCGAAACCCCCATGATCATGCTCACCGGCAAGGACGGCTTCACCGACCGGCTCAAGGCCCGCATGGCCGGGGCCAACGAGTTTCTGAGCAAGCCCTTTTCTGAGAGGGAATTGTTGACCGTCGTCGAATCTTATGTGGGCCCACCTCCCAAGCGGGGCGGTGGCGAATAAGCGGGGGGCCAGCCGAAATCCCTAAAAAATGTCGAGATTCGAGCCAAGCAAGCAGAGTACTGCAGAATACTGGACAGAAGAGGAACTTCACCAAACAATAGGAGGTAGCCCAACCAGCCTGGGGCTGCAAGGCCAGATGCAGCCAAAAGCGCTGAAAGACAGGATCCCACTTCAGGTAGCCGCCAGGGTTGACCGGACACGCGAAACACAGCAGGGGCGAGATGACCATGAGCAAAGTACTGGTGGTGGATGATAACCGTACCTATCTGGAGGCCATTTCCAGCCTGCTCTCCGAGAGCGGGTTGGAAGTCTCCACAGCCATGGACGGTGTGGAGGCGATGGACATCATTCGTCAGCAGAAGCCTGACGTGGTGGTGCTGGACATCGTCATGCCTGGCATGAACGGCTACGAAGTGTGCCGGGAAGTGAAGAAAGATGAAAGCACCAAGCACATCCGCATCGTCGTGTGTTCCACCAAAGATCAAGTCTTTGATATCGAGTGGGCCAAGCGCAATCAAGCCGATGCCTATGTAACCAAACCTTTCAAGCCTCAAGAGCTATTGGCTACTATCAAACAGCAGTTGCGGGAGATCAAGGAGACCAGCCAAAAATGAGTCGCGTTCTGGTGGTGGAAGACAGCCAATCCCAGCGGGAGATGATCGGCAAGTTGCTGCAGGAAAACGGCTTCGAGGTGATGACGGTGGAAGATGGCGTGGAAGCCGTAGAGGCGGTGAAGCAAAACAAGCCCGACCTGATCGTGCTGGACATCGTCATGCCGCGGATGAATGGCTACGAAGTGTGCCGTCTCCTCAAGGCCGATCCGCTCACCCAAAAAACCCCGATTGTCATGTGTTCTTCCAAAGGCGAAGAGTTCGACCGCTACTGGGGGCTCCGCCAGGGAGCAGATGCCTATATTGCCAAGCCTTTCCAGCCGCAGGAACTGGTGGGTACGATTAAGCAATTGCTGAGAGGCTAGGAACCGCCCATCCCGCCTCTATGCCTGCTGGCAGAGCCCAAAGGGGTTCCATGCCCTGGACAAGGGAGCGGCGGCCACCCCTCCACAAGACCATCGATACGGGGGAGCGTCATGCTAGGGGATCTGGATCTGTTGATGGGGGATGAGACCCAAGAATTGCAGGAAATGGAGGCTCCCGAAGGTGAGCTATTCCTGAAATTCAAGGTCGCCACCGGAGAAGAATTTGCCCTGCCGGCAGTATCGGTTGTAGAGGTGATGAGCATCGGCCCTGAGAAAATTACCCCCATGCCGAATGTCGCGCCAGTTCTGCTGGGCACTCTGAACTTGCGGGGCGAAATTATCTGGGTTGCGGATCTGGGGCAGTTTTTGGGGATCAGCCCGCCCCTCAACCTCGACCGCGCCGAGCTCCCTGTGGTGGCCGTGATGGATCAACCGGATTTGCTGATGGGCCTGGCTGTGGATTTAATTGTGGGCATGGAGTGGCTGAAGACGGAAGCGGTGCGGCCTGTTCTCGTGGCTCCTGAGTCGATAGCTCCCTTCTTGCGAGGGGAATGGGTGGTGCCCGCGACGGGAGCCCGCTTGCCGCTGCTGGATCAGTCAGCCATCCTGAGATCCGACCGTTGGGGTTGAGGAATGGCTAGCCGCAAGTTCGGCAGAAATGCGGAAATTCCAAAGCCATTCACAATGGAAAGAATGGAGCCGATCTTGTTCCCTAGAGATTGGCGCCCGGCCACCCGGCGAGTGTGGCCGTGCTGCCCCAATGGTCTGTGGAAAGAGGGCAAGAGCCCATTCTTTTTGGGAGCAAAGCAGCCAGTTGGGAGAGGTAACCTATCTGTAGCTTAACAATCTAAAGGGTTTAGGCGGGTTGGTGTTGGGGGAGTTCTGGGCATTTGGGTTGAAGTAGCAACAGAGGTAGCCAAGCAGGGAAGGGAGGATCCATGGTTTCGAGCGCAAACAATCAGAGAGACTTTACCGAGGCAATGGTCGCCTTTTGGCAGGGAGACTACGTCGAGGCAGTGCGGTTGTTCAACCAGGTAGCCGCTGCTCAGCCGCAGGATACTGCTGTCAAGTTGCTGCTGGCCTCGGCCCAGAAGCAAGCAGGGCAGTTGCTGGAAGCCCGCCATACCTACGATACCATCCTCAAGACGGCCAGCGATCCTGAGGAGCTGGAGTCGGCCCGCAGGGGCCTGGAGGAGCTGCTCCAGATGGCGCCGGAGCTGGCGGATGTTCCCTCTCCGGCGCAGGAAGACAAGCTCCAACCTCAAGGGGAGTTCCCACCTCAACCGGAGGAGGCGGATCCCTTTCCCCAGTTTGAGTTTGAGGCGATGAGGGAACAGGAGGCCGACCCCTTTGCTCAGGATCTCTTCTCGATGCGAAGCGACAGCTTTGCCGCCGATGAGATGACTTTTGGCGAGGAAGAAAGCTTTGCGGATCCTTTTGAGACAAGGCTAGAAATGGAGCCTGCGGATCCGTTTGCCTCCTCTCACCCGCTGCCCGCCAACCCTCAGGTAACGCCGCCAGCGGTTCCGGGAGAGACCGCTTTGCGAGCGGGCAGGGAGCAGCCTCAAACAGACCCAGTGGTCGATGACGATTTTGCCTTCCTTAGCGAGTTCGACCGGCAGCACCTGCAGGATCTAGACAGTGATTCTATTACGCAGTTGGCTGGCGACGCGGCTTTTCCCGAGGAGATGGGCTTCTCCCTACCCACTTTTGGGGAAGAGGAGGTGGGATCCCTGGATGAGGGCCTGCCGACGGAATTGGCCACCCCCATGAGCGAGCCGATCCCTGCCCCCGAAGAAGACACGGCCGGTCCTGGCCCTGCTCTTTTCGAGCTCAACGAGCTGGACAGTCTGGATCGCGAACTGGCCGGCATGGAGGGCGGCGAGGTGCCGGTCTTCTCTCCCGATGAGGGGGAGACGCAGGAGGCGGGCGGAACGGCTCGCAGCTCGCCTACAATCTCGATGCCCCTCCCAGGGGGCCAGGGAGCGGGGATGTTCGCTGGGATCGCCAACCGCCCGCTTGCCGATCGGCAGTTGGCCACAGCGCTGATCCAAGGAGCCGTGAGTTTGGCTGCCGGGTTGGCCATTGGCCTGGGGATCCCCGCCAATGGGGGAGCTCGCTTGCTTGCCGGGGTCATCGGGGGTGGAGTGATCGGCACGGGAGCCGGGGTTGTGCTGGGGGCCAGCAGTGCCAAACACATTCGCTCCACCGCTCAAGAGCTGGCCAGCCACTTTGCCGCCTTGGCCCAGGGGAATTACTCCGTCAGAGCAGAGGCGAGAGGGGATGACGAGTTGGGCCGCTTGGCCAACAGCTTTAACCAAATGGCTGCCGCCCTGGAGGCCCATTTTGCCGATCTGAGCCAGCGAGCTGCCGAGCAGGGACAGGCCAAGGAGGACTTACAACGCCAGGTCATTCGCCTGCTGGACGACGTCGAGGGGGCAGCCCGCGGGGACTTAACGGTGCGGGCGGAGGTCACTGCCGATGTGCTCGGCGCCGTCGCCGACTCTTTCAACCTGACCATTCGCAGCTTGCGGGACATCGTTGTCCAAGTGAAGCGGGCCGCCGCTGCCGTCAACGATGCGGCTTTGCAGAGCGAGAACTTTGCCCGCAGCCTCTCTGCCGATGCCTTGCGCCAGGCGGAGGAGATTTCCAACTCCCTCAACTCCATTCAGGAGATGACGGAATCAATTCAAGAGGTAGCCAGCAACGCCCGCGAGGCGGCCAACGTAACTGCTCAAGCCACGGAAGCAGCCGCCCGCGGCGGAGAAGCAGTGGATCGCACGGTGGCCAGCATCCTGGAAATTCGGGAAATGGCAGCAGAGACGACCCGCAAGGTGAAACGCTTGGCAGAATCCTCCCAAGAAATCTCCAAGATCGTGGCCTTGATTTCTCAAATTGCTTCGCGCACCAACCTGCTCGCCCTCAACGCCAGTATTGAGGCCGCCCGGGCGGGCGAGGCGGGACGGGGCTTTGCCATCGTGGCCGACGAGGTGCGACAACTGGCCGACCGGGCCGCCAAAGCCTCGAAGGAGATCGAGCAGATTGTGCTGCAGATCCAGTCGGAGACCAGCAACGTGATGACGGCCATGGAGGAGGGCACGCAGGTGGTGATCCAGGGGACGCGGCGGGCTGAGCAGGCCAAAAGCAGCCTAGACGAGATCATCGAGGTCAGCCGGCGGATCGATGGGCTGGTGCGGGCTATTTCTCAGGCTACCGTGCAGCAAACAGAAACCTCTCGCGCCGTGGCCCAGGTAATGCAATCAGTGGAGCTGACTGCCAACGAGACGTCCGAAGAGGCGCAGAAGGTAGCCAGCTCGCTGCAACAGTTGGTGAGCATCGCTCGCGAGCTGCAAGCTTCTGTCGGTCGCTTCCGGGTGGGGGATGAATGAGCAAATCTGCTCGGTTGGCGGGCATCCTAGGGACAAGCAAGGATCCCGATGGGAAGTTGCCGCACTTCAGGGACATCGGGATCCCTCTGTCCCAAGACAGAATCCGGGCATGGGAGACCTTCCCCTGTCCGATCTGCTACTACTGATATGAGTACCTGTGGGCTGTAGGAGGAACCTCCTGCCATGAATGAAGAAGCACAAAAGCGGATCCTCGGTTATTTTATCGAAGAAGCCCGCGACCACTTGGCAACGATCGAGCAAGGGCTCCTCAGCCTGCGGGACAGCGTGAGCGATCCTGAGCTGATCAACGAGTTGTTCCGAGCTGCCCACTCCATCAAAGGCGGAGCGGCCATGCTGGCCCTCGCCAGCATTCAGCGGACTGCCCACCGCCTAGAGGATTTCTTCAACGTGTTTCGCTCTCGCCCGGGCGAAGTGCCGGTGGATCAGCACTTGGAGACGCTGCTGCTGCGAGTTTTTGATGGGTTGGCGGCGTTGTTGGACGAGCTGCAGAGCCCTCGCGGTCTCACCCAGGAGTTCAGCAACGCGACGCTGGCGGAACTGGAGCCGGTTTTTCAGGAGACTGAAAACTACATTCAGAGCCTTCTCGGCGCTGGCCCTGTCGCTAGCTCTGCTCCGGCTGCCCCCCCGCCGCCGGCGGCCCGCACCCTACAACAAGAGATGGCGGAAGTGGTGCCGCAGCAATTGCGGCAGATGTTGGAGCTGTTCAAGCGAGGGGATCAGCCGGGCATTCGCGAGCAGTTGCGGGAGGCAAATGCCGTTCTCAAGCAGATCGGGCAAGCCCATCATCTGGCGGGCTGGCAGCAGCTCACAGAAACCTTCGAGCAAGCCCTGGGCAACCCCGACGCCGATCTGCGAACGTTGGCGTTGGTCGCCCTGCGAGACTTGAAGCAGGGGCAGCAGCTTATCTTGGCGGGCAGGGCCGAAGAGGTGACGGCCTCGGCGGAATTGCAGCAATTGGCTCGCCCGGCGGCTCCCGCTCCGCCGCCGGATCCTTTGGAGGTGGTGGTTCACCAGCAGATCCCGGCCCTGTTGCGCCAGATGCTGGAGCTGTTCAAGCGTCCTGACGACCCGGCAACGCGGCCTGCCCTGCAAAGCTTGGCCCAATCGCTCCAGCAGGTGGGACAGGCCGAAGGTGTGGATCTGGGCGGCTGGACGGCCCTAGCCCGCCTGATTGGCGAGATCCTGGCAGATCCTGCCCAGGATTTGCGGCAACTGGCTCTGCCGGTTCTGAGAGATTTGAAACAGGCTCACCAAGCTCTGGCCAGCGGAGCAGCGCAGACCATCCAGCCCTCCGCTGAGTTGTTGGCCTTCCGCCCTGTGCTGCCGGCCCTTGAGGAGCCAGAGCCGCTCTTCCTCGAACCCGAGAGCACGCCTGCCCCAGCGGACTGGGCCGCTGCTGGGATCCCGGCAGAAGAATCCTCTGCCCCTGATGGGAGCCAAGAAGAACCTGAACCAGGAGAGGCGATCCCCGTCGAAGCAACCCTGCAAGCGGAGGAGGCGGCCTGGGATCTGCTGGCCGAACAGCCGCCGTCCACTTTGGAGATGGACAGCGTTCTGGCGGGCGAGGAGGGCCCAGGGCTGAGCTGGCCGGAGATGTCCACCGAGGCTTTGCCAGAGGAAGACTGGCAAGCAGCCGCCGACCTTGCCCAAGAGGGCGTCGCCGCGCCAGAAGAAGCCGCAGCAGCCCGCGGCTGGCTCCAGGATAGGCTGAGCTTTGGCTCAGGCGATTTCGACGCCCCTCCTTTGAGCCTGGAAGCAGAAGCCTCCGCCGCCTTTGACGAGCTGTTTGCCAACGCAGAGCAGCTATCCGATATTGAAGAGCCGCCGCCGGAGCTGATCCCTCCTTCCCCCGAGCCTTTTTCGCAGGCGCTTGAGGAGCTGAGCCCAGAAGAGGGGGGAGCGGAAACGGATTTGGCGGAGCTGTTTGCCGAAGTAATGGGCGAAGCGGCGGCAGAGCTGTCACCTGTCGAGCCTGCCGAGCTGACAGGAGCCGAGGAAACCAGCCAGGCCATCTGGGATGTCCCCGCCCAGGAGCGGGCGGCCCAAGTCGCTGCGGAAAGCCCCGAGGAAGCCTCGGCTGCAGACGAAGCTGCAAGTGTCGGAGTGGAAGCCTTGTTCGAGCTCGAGGAGCTGGCAGTAGAGAGCTCTCCTCTGCAGGAGCTGTCTCAGTTGCCTGACTTTGGGGCTGCTCCCGACAGCGGGCCGGAAGCGGATCTTTGGGCAGAGGAGCCGTCTCCGTCCCTCCAGCCTGGGGATGGGGAGGCGGCCGCAGACTTGTGGGCTGAGTTCCCCGCCGACATCTGGCCGGGGGACTTTTCTGTCCCCGATGAGACGGGATCCCTGACATCTTTGGACTCTGCGGCTGAAGGCGGCCTGGAGAGCCTTGTCTCGGCGGCGGATCAGGCCTGGTGGAGCCCAGAAGAAGCAGGCGAACCTTCCCCCTCTTTCGAGGTGGCTTCTCAACCCTCTTCTGACCTTGCCGACTCTGCCGCAGTCGAGCAACTGGAAGACCTTTTCGCCGAAGAATCTTCGCCCGGCGAACCTGCCGCTGCGGCGGAGAGCTTCTTGGCCCCTTCCGACGAGTCGACGGCGGCGGAAACCCCGGACTTGGGGGCCGAGCTGAGCCTAGCCGATCTCTTCGCCGGGGAGACGCTGGAGGATGCCCCGGGCACGGGGGATGCGGCACAGGCCCAGGACTGGGCTCTTTTGGAGAACCTCTTCCCGGTTCAGGAAGAAGCTCTCTATCCTGAGGGCCAGCCCGCGGAGGCCTTCGACCGCCTCGAGGCTCTATTTGCCGAGGAGCCCGCTACCGAAGCACTGAGCTTAGAAACCAGCGGATCCCTCTCGGCCATGGATGGCGAGGTGGATTTGGATGAGTTGAGCCGGTTCTTTGCAGAAGGGGAGGCCGCCCAGGAAGCGATCCCCTCAGATCTGGCCACTTTCCTGGGCGAGGCAGAGGCTTTGCAAGGGAGCAGTCTGGAGGGAGTGACTCTGCCTGAGCCAGAACCACTTGTAGCTGCAGCAGAGCAAGGCGGAGCTTCCCAGCCAGCAGAGGACGATCTGGCCAGCCAACTGGAAAGCCTGTTCGCGGAGGATGAGCTCTTGGCTGCCCAGAGCGCGACTGTTTCCCCAGATGAGACACAGCCTTTGGAGGAAGAAGCGCCGGAAGCCTCTCCTGCCCCAAGTTTGGACGATTTGGCCGCCCTTTTCGATGCCGCCGAACCAGCGGTGCCCCCTGAGCTAGAGGAGGTCATCGCTCCCATTGTGGGATCCCCTACAGCCGTGAGCGGCGAGGTCGCCGACGATTTCGCAGCCCAACTGGAATCCCTCCTAGGCGATCTCGAGGTCGCCCCCCAAGTCTCTGCAGCAGCGCCGGCGCCTTCTCCGCCCGCTGTCGCCGCCCCAGCAACAGCCGCCCCCACGGCACCGGCTACCCCAACAGCACCGACCACACGGCGATCTGCCCTCAGCAATCCTGTAATGCGGGTGGAGGTGCGCCACCTCGACTCCATCAACAACTTGGTGGGAGAGCTGGTGGTCATCCGCAACAGCATGGAGCAAAACCAAACTCGCCTGCGCCAGTTTCTGGATGGCCTATTGGGCCGGGTGCAACAGCTAGGGGAGCTGGGCCAGCGCATGCGGGATCAGTACGACCGCTCGTTGCTGGAAGCGGCGCTGTTCTCCAGCCGCAGCAGCGCGGCAACGGTGGGGTTTGGTCGGAGCGGCGAGGAATCCCCTCGGGGACGGGTGGGTCATTCCATAGGCCAAGAGTTCGACAAGTTGGAGATGGATCAGTTTACGGCCTTCCACACGCTGGCCCAGGAGATCATTGAGCTCATCGTGCGGGTGCGCGAGTCTTCTTCCGACATCGAGTTTGCGGTGGACGAGGCAGAGCAGATCACCCGCCAATTCCGCCAGGTCACCACCCAACTGCAAGAAGGCCTGAACCGGGCGCGCATGGTGCCCTTCTCGCAAATTGCCGACCGGCTGCCCCGCGCCGTCCGTGACCTCTCCATCAAAACGGGCAAACAGGCCAGCCTGGTGGTGGAAGGCCGCGACACCCTCATCGACAAGGCCATCCTGGAAGAGCTTTCCGACCCGATGACCCACCTGGTGAACAATGCCCTGGTGCACGGGATCGAGCCCCCTGAGGAGCGGCGCCGCTTGGGCAAGCCCCCTGAAGGCAAGATCACCGTCAAAGCTTTCTACCAGGGCAACCAGACAATCATCGTCGTCGCCGACGACGGTGCCGGCATCCCGGTGGAGAAAATCAAGGCCAAGGCGCAAAGGCTGGGGCTGCTGTCAGAGCAGGCAACCGAAGAAGAAGTGTTCAACGTCCTCTTCCACCCCGGCTTTAGCGTTCGCGAGGCCAGCGAGGTGGACGATCTGGCCGGGCGGGGGGTTGGCTTGGACGTGGTGCGCCGCAACATCACCGATCTGCGCGGCAGCATCCAAGTGGATTCCGTGCGCGGCAAGGGCACCACCTTCACCATCCGCCTGCCGCTTACCCTGAGCATTTCCAAGGCAATGGTGTGTGTCAGCGACAAAGCCCTGATCGCCTTCCCCCTCGACGGTGTGGAGGAGATGCTGGATGTTCCCGTCGACGAGGTGCAGCCGGATGAACAGGGGCGGCCCTCCATTCCCTGGCGGGATCAACGCCTTCCCTTCCAGCCCCTCTCGAATCTGTTGTCCTACAGCCGCAGCCACAGCCGCAGCCGCTCAGAGGTCTACAGCATCGCCCAAGAGGAGGGCATCCTGCCCATCGTCGTCCTGCAAAGTGCCGGCCAGTACGTTGCCCTGCAGGTGGACAGCTTTGTGGAAGAGCAGGAAATCGTGATCAAGCAATTGCGCGGGCCTGTGCCCAAACCACCTGGCATTTCTGGGGCAACGGTGCTGGGCAATGGTCGCGTGCTGCCAATTGCTGACGTCCTTGAACTGGTAGATATGGCCCAAGGCCGCCGTCGCGATCTCAGCCGCCTCTGGGCGGAGCGTCGCGCTGCGGAGCCACGTGCCGAGGAAACCCATCAAACCACGGTGCTCATTGTGGACGACTCGATTGCAGTGCGGGAACTGCTCTCCATGTCCTTTCAAAAGGTGGGCTACCGGGTGGAGCAAGCCCGCGATGGCCAGGACGCCTGGGAAAAGCTTCGCGGTGGCTTGCGCTGCGATCTCATCTTTTGCGACATCGAGATGCCGCGCATGGACGGCTTGGAGTTGCTCTCCCGCATACGGGCAGACAGCAACCTCAGGCATATTCCAGTAGCTATGCTCACCTCACGGGGGGCAGAACGGCACCGGCAGACAGCCCGCGAGCTGGGAGCCACTGCCTACTTCACCAAGCCCTACTTGGAGGAAGAGCTGTTCAGCGCTGCCGCTCGCATGTTGCAAGGGGAGCAGTTGTTGGCACCCAACCCCACTTCCTGAACTGGCGACGCCAGGGGCGCCCAGATGGAGGCACCAAGCTAAGGGATCCCACTCTGGCGCCAGGATCGCCAAAGGGTTTGACTCCAGAGGGGGCTGGAAGGCGTAGGATATTGACCTGTTGTCCTCGGAGAGAAGTGGCGATGCGCCTGACTGTCTGTGCTCTCATCCTGGCTGGTGGGTTTGTCCTGGGCAATCCCTGGCTTGCCAGGGAGCTGGGGCTAGAGGCAACTGCTCATGAGAACAAGGGGGGGCTCTCAATCCAGAGAGCTCATCGGCTAGGCCTAGGCCCTGCCGACGAATCCTTCGAACTGCGGTTTCTGGATGCGATGATCCTGATACATTTACGCTGAACACTGCTGAGCATTACTGCTCAGCGGTGAAGC
>NZ_JAOALE010000040.1:0-24833 GCF_047462575.1 Synechococcus sp. 'PEA 65AY6A-5F PE A' | reverse complement strand
ACGAGATTGGCAAGGCGCTCTGGGTGTTATGCTCAGAGCTTTGCGGGATACCGCCATCCTGTTCAGCAGTGGGCAGGATGCTATCGCTGCACCGTTGAGCGATAATGCTTAGCAGTGTTCAGCGTAAATGTATCAGGCACGGATATGCTTGTCACTCTGGAAAAAGCTGGGGAGATTCTTGCCAAAGGATCCCATACGGCGATTACGACAACAGACGGCAAGATCGCGCTGGTGCCAAAAGAAAAAGAGAACCTTAAGCTGACGGCCGCCGAAGCCATTAACTTGATGTTCTACGTCGTCCGCTCTGCCGACCCCCCAGAAGCAGTGATGGCACAACTGCAAGAGGCCGTTGCCAAGGCGCAAGCCCCTGATCCCGCCGAAGAACGCGCCAGAAGATATCGAGAAATCCGCGGAACTTAGCAGAAGCCGGTCGAGTCGGTTGCTCCAGGGCTCTCTGGACTAACTCGAGTTCCAGAATCAGAGGCTGGCAGGGCTGAGGGGAACCAATTTCCCGTCCGTAGTCAACCCCAGCAGCATCGGCTCCTGTGGCTGGATGGCCTGGCCAGTGAGGGCGCAACGCTGGGGCCGCTGAGCCGTGGCGGGGAAACTGGCCTGAATATCCTCGGCGGTGAGGGTGGCAGCCTCTTGAGAGTGGCGCAAGACATAGCCCCAGAGAATTTCGCGGATCAAGGCCTGGTAGCCCTGGCCGCCGGCCAACGCCTTCAGTCGTTGCTTCAGTTCCCGCTCCAGACGAATGCTGGTCACCTCCATCTCGGTGGTGGGAGTGCGAGGGTGGGCGTGGGCATGCATGCAGGGATCCTCTCCAAAGGCTTATACTACTCCTGTAGCACAAGGTGAGCACTGAGAGCATTCTAGGTGTAGAGATTTTGCCGCAGGTTTTATGGTTGAGCCGATCCCACCTCGTCGCCGCGCCTTAGAGCACCTGCTGAACCGGTTGGGGTTCAAGGATCCCGCCTGGCTGGAGCAACTGCGCTGGGATCTGTTGGATCAAGCTTTGATTCACCCTTCTCTGGATGGCCAGCGCAACAACGACCGGCTGGAGTTCTTAGGGGATTCTGTCCTGCGCATTTTGGCCACTGAGTTCTTGTTCCAGTCCTATCCCCACTTGTCGGTGGGAGAGCTGACCGCAGTTCGCTCGGATCTGATCAGCGATGCCCACCTGGCGGAACTGGCGGATCTGCATGGCCTAGAGCGCTACCTTGAGGTGGGATCCAGCTCCCAAAACGACCTGGCCGGACGGGAGCGGCGCTTAGCCGATGCTTTTGAGGCGGTGTTGGGATCCCTATACCTGAGCTGGGGCATGCACACCCTGGCCCGGCTGCATCCTTGGCTGGATCCCTACTTTCGCCAACGGGTGGAGCAGTGGTTCCAGGATCCCACTCGGCGCAACCCGAAAGCCGCGCTGCAGGAACTGACCCAACGCCTATGGGGCACCTTGCCGGAATATCGTCTGGTGGCTGCCCGGGAACACCCGCCGCACTTCACCATGGAAGTTTGGGGCCACGGCCAATGTTGGGGCCGCGGCGAGGGGCGCTCCAAAAAGGCGGCAGAAATGGCCGCTGCGGCCCAAGCCTACGGGCACTTGCAGTCGCAGGAAATAAGGTAGGCGCCACTACGAGGCGCTCCATGGGTGGCAACCGCTGTGGTAGCCGGCCTCTGCTTCCGGCACCGCCAGCCCGCTTCTACGGGGAGTTCTCGCCTCATCTCGCCTGCAGCTGCAAGCTGGGATCTGCATTGCCCAGCTTTTTGGGGGTTAGGCTGACAAGGGGGCAGAGCAGCGGCAGCCTGAGAGAGATGAGAGCGTTGAACCTAAGCTAGACCTAGCCAACGGTGCAACAAGAGTATGGATCCAAAATTGGAACAGCGCGCCCGCGAGCTGCGCGCTCTGCTGCAGAAGGCCAGCATTGCCTACTACGTCCACGATGCCCCCATTCTGGAAGACAGCGTTTACGACCGCCTCTACCGCGAGCTGCAGGAGCTGGAGCGGGCCTACCCCGAGCTCATCACCCCCGACAGCCCCACCCAGCGGGTAGGGGAAAAGCCCGCCGAGCAGTTCCCCACCGTTTCCCACCGCATCCCCCTCTACAGTCTGGAAAACGCCTTCAACCTGGAAGAGCTAAAGGAATGGCAAGAGCGCCTGTGGCGGGTTCTGGGGCGCACCCCTGAGGAAGGGGAGCTGGAATATGTGTGCGAGCTGAAAATTGACGGCGCTGCCCTGGCTCTTACCTATGTGGATGGGCTGCTGCAGCGGGGGGCCACCCGCGGCGATGGACAGTCAGGTGAGGACATTACCCCCAATATCCGCGCCATCCCTTCTATTCCCCTGCGCTTGGCAACCGCCGCTCCCCCGCCGGTCCTGGAGGTGCGAGGAGAGGCCTATCTCCCCATTGCTGAGTTCGAGCGCATCAACCGGGAGCGATGCTCCGCCGGGGATCCCCCCTTTGCCAACCCGCGCAACTGCGCCGCCGGCACCTTGCGCCAGTTGGATAGCCGCGTGGTTGCCGCCCGCAAGCTCAGCTTCTTCGCCTATGCCCTCCACTGGCCGGAGGGGTGGCCAAGCGGGGATCCCCCCCAAACCCAGTGGGAGTGTCTGCAGCGGCTAAAAGACCTGGGATTGCCCGTCAATCCTCTGTCCCAGGTGTGCCGGGGCCTCGAGGAGGTGGTCCAGTTCTACGAGCGGTGGCGGCAGGCCCAGCTTCCCTATGCCTGTGACGGTGTGGTAGTGAAGCTCAACTCCCTGCGGCTGCAAGAGGAGGCCGGCTTTACGCAAAAATTCCCCCGCTGGGCCATTGCCCTCAAATACCCTGCCCAGGAAGTCCCCACCCGCATTCGCGCCATCGTGGCCAGCGTAGGCCGCACCGGAGCCGTCACGCCGGTGGCGGAGCTGGAGCCGGTTCTTCTGGCGGGCACCACCGTCAGCCGCGCCAGCCTGCACAATGCCGATCGCCTGGAAGAGCTGGATGTCCACATCGGCGACACCGCCATCGTGCGCAAGGCCGGGGAGATCATCCCTGAGGTGGTGGGGATCCTCAAGGAGCTGCGCCCCCCCGATGCCGTTCCCTACCGCCTGCCCAGCCACTGTCCCGAGTGCGGCACCCTTTTGGTTCGCCCTGCCGGCGAGGCGATAACCCGCTGCCCCAACCCAGCTTGTCCGGCCAAGATCAGGGGGCAACTGCAGCACTGGGCCAGCCGCGACGCCATGGATATCGAGGGCCTGGGGGAAAAGCGGGTGGCCCAGTTAGTAGAAAAGCTGGGGGTGCGCACCGTGGCCGATCTCTACCGCCTCACCCCGGAACACTTGGAGAGCCTGGAGGGGATGGGATCCCGTTCCAGCCAGAAGCTGGTGCAGGCCATCCAGCGCTCCCGTCAACAGCCCTGGGAGCGCGTGCTCTACGGGCTGGGGATCCCCCATGTGGGGGTGGTGACCGCCCAGATTTTGGCCCAGCATTTCCCCGCCCCAGAACTCTTGGCCCAGGCCAGGGCTGAAGACATCGCCCAAATCTACGGGATAGGGGCGGAAATTGCCGAGGCGGTGGTGGCCTGGTTTGCCGATCCCGCCCACCAGAAGTTGCTGCAGGAGCTGCGGGAGCTGGGGATCCCTGCCCTGCCCCGGCAAGCGGCCCCTGCCGTCTCCCAGGTTCTGGCTGGGAAGAAGTTTGTCATCACCGGCACCCTGCCTACTCTCTCCCGCCAGCAGGCCAAGGCTTGGATTGAAAGCCGCGGCGGCAAAGTGACCGCCAGCGTCAGCCGCCAAACCGACTATGTGGTGGTAGGGTCGGATCCCGGCTCCAAACTCAAGCAGGCCCAGGCTTTGGGGATCCCTCTCCTGAGCGAGGCGGAGCTGCTGGCGTTGGATCCGAAGTGATCTCCATCCTTGACGAGAAAAAATTTGGGAAGGCCGGCTTGTCCTCGCCCTGGCGATGGTTTATCATGCGATTCTGTGAGGAGTGGACGCCAGAGGGGGAAGAGGACGAAACACGGACAGTCCCTTCCCCTTTTTGGTGCTCAAGATCTACCCTGGTTCCGCTCCAGAGGGTATCCAACCGAACCAAAAAGCCCACTTGCTTCCGACGACCGTCTTTGCCAGAGTTAGGAACATTCCACTATCATGAGAGTAGCGGAGACGCATGTTTCCGTTCACTCCTCACACCATCCGCCGCTCGACGTCGAGTCGGGCGGTTTTCTTATCAACTTTCTATCCAATCGCCGCAGAGCTATCCTCTACAGCCGGCTTAGGAAGCCCACAAGCTGGAAGGAAGTGCTAGACTAGTAGGTCAGTAAGTTCTGTCCCTTCAGTATTCCTACGCCTCTGCGGCCGCGCCCCACGTTTAAGCAGCACCAGAGCGTCCTGTCTTTCCTGGAATTCGCCGAACACAATAGCCAAGAGCAAACAGCAACGAGGATCCCATGGCCAAGCATGACTCCCACCTGAGATGCTCCTTCTGTAATAAGTCCCAGGATCAAGTGCGTAAGTTGATTGCGGGGCCGGGGGTCTACATCTGCGACGAGTGTGTGGAGCTGTGCAACGAGATTTTGGAGGAGGAACTCTACGACGGCAATACCCCACCTGCCACAGCCCCTGCTGCCAGCCGTCGCGAAACCCCTAGAAAATCCTCTCGCAGCTTGCCTTCTCTGGCACAGTTGCCTAAGCCGCGCGAGATCATGCGCTACCTTGACCAGTACGTGATTGGCCAAGAGAAGGCCAAGAAGGTTCTGTCGGTGGCGGTTTACAACCACTACAAGCGGCTGGCTGCTAAGGCCAACCCCAACAGCCTCGGAGCTGCGGAGCTGGATGAGGTGGAACTGCAAAAGTCCAACATTTTGGTCATTGGCCCCACCGGCTCCGGCAAAACCCTGCTGGCCGAAACCCTGGCCCGCATGTTGGATGTGCCCTTTGCCGTTGCCGATGCCACTACCCTCACCGAAGCCGGCTACGTCGGCGAAGATGTGGAAAACATCCTGTTGCGCCTGCTGCAGGTGGCGGACATGGATGTGGAAGAAGCCCAGCGCGGCATCATCTACATCGACGAAATCGACAAAATTGCCCGCAAGAGCGAAAACCCTTCCATTACCCGCGACGTTTCCGGCGAAGGGGTGCAGCAGGCTTTGTTGAAGATGCTGGAGGGAACTATTGCCAACGTGCCTCCGCAGGGAGGGCGCAAGCACCCCTACCAAGACTGCATTCAAATCGACACTTCCAACATTCTCTTCATCTGTGGGGGCGCTTTTGTCGGCCTGGAGAAGGTGATCGAGCAGCGCATTGGCAAAAAGTCGATGGGCTTTATCAAGCCAGGGGAGCAGCTAGCAGTTACCCGTGAGCAACGCCTGGCCGATGCCCTCAAGGCGCTGGAGCCGGAGGATTTGATCAAGTACGGCATGATCCCAGAATTCATAGGGCGGCTGCCGGTGGTGGCTACCCTGGATCCCCTGGACGAGAAGGCCCTCGAGGCCATCTTGACGCAGCCTAAAAATGCCATCCTCAAGCAGGCCCAGAAGCTGTTGCGCATGGACGGGGTGGAGCTAGAGTTCGAGCCGGCTGCCATTTCTGCCATTGCCAAGGAAGCCTACCGTCGCAAAACGGGGGCGCGGGCGCTGCGGGCCATTGTGGAAGAGCTAATGCTGGACGTGATGTACGAGGTTCCCTCTCGCCGGGATATCAAATACGTGCGCATCACGGCCGAGATGGTGGAGCGCCGTTCCACGCACGAGCTGATCCCTCACCCTTCCACCCTGCCTAAACCTGAGTCTGCCTAGGGTCACAGCCCTGCTGGATCCCGCTGCGTTGGCATATGATCAGTGTTTGGTCTTGCAAGGAAGGGCAAGGGGGCGCATGGGGCGGGCGGATCGCGAGTATGCGGTGATCGGTCTGGGACGCTTCGGCACGAGCTTGGCCCTCACGCTGATGGAGCGAGGGCACAATGTTTTGGGGATCGACCGCAGCCGGGAGATTGTGCAGCGTCTGGCGGATCAGCTAACGCAGGTGGTGGCGCTGGATTCCAGCGATGAGGATGCCCTGCGGGCGGTGGATATTCTCTCCTTCGACACCGTGGTGGTGGCCATCGGCAGCGATTTCGAGAGCAATCTGTTGACGACGGTGGCCCTCAAGAGTTTGGGGGTGCGCAACGTGGTTTGCAAGGCTTCGACAGAGCGGCAACGCTCGATTCTCTTGCGGGTGGGAGCGGATCGGGTGGTGTTGCCGGAGCAGGAGGCGGGGCGACGTTTGGCTCAGGTGCTGACGGCACCAGGGATCCTAGATCAATTGGAGCTGGAGCCGGGTTACAGCATCACCGAGCTGGAGGTGCCGGAGGCGCTGGTGGGCCATACGCTGGCGGAGTCGGACTTGCGTCGCCGCTTCGGCATCACAGTTTTGGTGGTGAAGCGAAAACAATCGTTGGTGGTTTCTCCCCCGGCAGATTACCTGCTGGAGAAGGGGGATCTGCTGGTGGTGCTGGGGGCCAATACCAACATCTCGCGGCTGAACGAGATGTAACGGGGGATCCGATGAGAGAGGGCTGCGTCCCGCCGCCGCAACCCGAGGGGGCTGAGGGATGGGTGTCTCCCCGATCTTCAGGAACCCCTCGCCCGACGCTGCCTCAGTCCTCTTGGATCCCGGCCAGTCGCTTACACCGGCTCTTTTTTGGGGACAGGCGTCGCCCGCTGCCGCCGCCCCTGCGCCTGGTCGCGGGGTTGGGCCTGCTGGCGGTGGTGGGGACTTTGCTACTGATGCTGCCGGGAATTGGGCGCGGGGATCCCTTGAGCTGGAATGAGGCGCTGTTTACGGCCATGTCCGCCCTGAGCGTAACGGGTCTCTCGACGATTGTGGCGGCGGAGGATCTCACTTTGTTCGGCCAGATCGTGTTGCTGCTGTTGATCCAAATTGGCGGGGTCGGCTTCATGGTGCTGGCGGTGGTGGTCTTTCAACTGCTCGGGCGGCGCATTTCCCTGCTCAACCGCTTGGCGCTGTGCAACTCGCTGGGCCTGATCGATCCGGGGGCTATTCTCGAATTGACGCGGCGGGTGTTGATCGGGGTCACCCTGATTGAGCTGGGCGGAGCTTTGCTGCTCTGGGTGCACTGGCGGGATCTCTACGGGCCGGAGCGAGCAGTTTTTCTGGCGATTTTTCACGCGGTCTCGGCCTTTTGCAATGCGGGGTTTGATCTATTTGGCGCCGAAGGGATCCCTACGGATGGCCTGTCGCTGGCGATCTTGGCGGCTCTGATTTTTATCGGCGGCTTGGGCATCCCGGTTTTGTCGGATCTGCTAACTTGGCCCCGGGGCCACCGCCCCTCTCTGCACACCCGCATCACCCTGGTCGTGGTGGTGGTCTTGCTCTGCACGGGCGGACTGGGGATGTTCTTGGCCGAGAGCTTGCCCCAGGGATCCTTGCAGGAGGTAAGCTGGCCCCGCCGCTTGGGCCTGACATTTTTTCAATCGGTTTCGGCCCGTACCGCCGGGTTCGCCGGGATCCCCATTGAGGATTTGACCCCGGCAAGTCAGTTGTTGCTGATGGCTCTCATGTTTATCGGGGCAGCTCCGGCTTCCATGGGGGGTGGCATCACCACCGGCACCTTGGCAGTGTTGGTGTTGGCCTTGTGGGGCTATGCCCGCGGTTTGCCCAGCGCCCAGATTGCGGGGCGCAGTTTGGATCCCTCGATGGTGCGCAAGGCAGCAGCGGTGTTGACCGTCTCTCTGTTCGTGGTGCTATTGGCAACTTGGCTGATCTTAATTACCCACCACCACAGCAGGCTGGATCCGGTGCTCTTCGAGGTCATCTCCGCTTTTGCTACCTGTGGCCTCTCGACGGGGTTCACGGGGGAGCTGAATTTGTTCGGCCAACTGATTATCGTTTTGGTGATGTTCTGGGGCCGGTTGGGGGCGTTAACCATTGTCCTGGCTTTGGCCCAGCAGCAACCGCGTCAGTTGGTGATCTACCCGGAAGAGCCAATTTTAATCGGGTAATCTCCTGACCAGAGGACAAGGAAATCCAAAGGGGGAGAGCAGAGGTTGGAGGTGGTTCCCCAGCTCACAGCCCCGCCGGGAAATCTCCAGCTTCCCTCGGAGGCAGCCCCGAGGTTTCCCCCAAGCGGCCTCCGCTAGACTGAGTAACAGGTAACCTCAGCTACACCCTCGTTGTCCCTTGCGTATTGGGAGCTTTCCGTGTCCAAGTTCCTCCTAATCGGTTCTACCGAACCTTTCAGCGGCAAGTCGGCGGCTGTCTTGGGTTTGGCCAAGCATCTGCAGCAACAAGGAGTGAAAATTACTTATGGGAAGCCGCTCGGATCTTGCGCCCGGGAGGATGGATCCCCGGAAGGGATAGACCCGGATATGCGCTTTGTAGCGGAGACGCTGCGGCTGACCCAGATGCCACCCATGCTTTTCCAGCTCGACGAAGAGGCGTTGCTGACCCATATCCAGCAGTCTCCGGGGGAGCCAGATCCCGCGCGCTCTGTCGCCCCTCTGCTGAAGTTTGCCACGGGATCCGCTGCGGATTTGATCCTGCTAGAGGGCCCGGCCGATCTCTACGAGGGCGAGTTGTTCGGCCTCTCCCTGGCCAAAATGGCCCAAGCCCTGGATGCTCAGGTACTGCTGATCAGCCGCTACCATTCCCCTTTGGCGGTCGATTCTCTTCTCTTTGCCCACCGCCAACTGGGATCCCATTTGGCCGGCGTGCTGCTCAACGATGTGCCACCCGACCAGATGGAGCCGGCAAAGACCATCGTTCGACCCTTTCTGGAGGCGCAAGGGATCCCGGTTTTGGGCATTTTGCCCTCCCACCGCATTTTGCGCAGCATCAGCGTTGGGGAGCTGGCGCGGCAACTGGAGGCCGAGGTGCTCTGCTGCCCGGATCGGATGGACTTGATGGTCGAAGACATCGCGGTGGGGGCGATGAACGTCAACTCCGCCTTGAAGTACTTCCGCAAGCTGGAGCACAAGGCGGTGATCACCGGCGGCGACCGCACCGATATTCAACTGGCCGCCCTGGAAACCTCCACCCTCTGCCTAATCTTGACCGGCAAGCTGCCTCTGGATCCCCGCATCCGGGCGCGGGCCGAAGAACTGGAAGTGCCGATCCTCTCCGTGGATCTGGATACCTTCACCACCATCAATCGCATCGAGCGGGTTTTCGGCCAGATCCGCCTGCACGAGGAGGTTAAGGTTCGCTGCATCCAGGAGTTAATGTCAGCAAACTTTGACTTTTCCCGCCTTTATGCCCATCTGGGCCTGACACAATCCCTAGCGTCGGCAGCAGGTGCATAAAAAAGTTATCTAGGGCTTCTCTACATCTAGCCCTTAGTAAGGCATATGTTCAGATGAGAAACACTATCTGTAACCAAGGGGGAACAGATTTTCTCTACCGTCCTGATTTCTAGTGTCTGGCGCTTGCTCCCGTTTGCAATGATTTCTGCAAGAAAACGCAGAGATCGTTTGCCATTTGCGGCTACCCACCGGCTTCAAGAGATATCATGCAAGTATTCATCACCTCAACACACCACTCCTCCCCCAGCTTTTCTGGGGGTTTTTATTCGCGCTGTTTGGCCAAATAACTCGGCTTCTGATGCCTCTACAGGCTTATGCTGCCGGTAGCGCGAAAAGATACTTTTCCAGCCACGACGGCGCCGACAGGCCCTCCAGGGGGTAGAATGCAGTTGCCGGTGTCGGCTAGGGATCCCATCATGGCCAAGAGCTTACGTCCGGGCAACCGCCAAGTAGCACCTCCCCCACGGCTGGCCGATTGCCCTCCTAGTGGCATTTTTACCGACGGGGGCTGTTCCCCCAATCCAGGGCCAGGGGGATGGGCGGTGGTGGTGGTTGAGGATGACCAGATTGTGGATGAGTTTTACGGAGGGGATCTCGCCAGCACCAACAACCGTATGGAATTGACCGGCCTCATTCGGGCCTTGCAATACTGCCGGGATACGCTGGGCAACGCGGTAGAGACCATCTACAGCGACTCCCACCTTTGCGTGCAGACCTACAACGATTGGATGGAGCGCTGGGCAGCCCAGGGATGGCGGCGGCGCACAGGGCCAGTGGAAAACTTGGATCTGGTGCAGGAGCTGTATCAACTCAAGCAGCAGTGCCCGCAGGTGCGGGTGGCCTGGATCCCGGCCCATCGGGGTCTGCGCTGGAACGAATATGTGGATGAGCTGGTCGCCCGCGCCCGACCTAAGTAATTCTAATTCATCGCCTCACGGCAGAGTGCAAGACTTCCTGAACCGTTCTGGCCATGCGCTCCCAGGTAAAAGACTTGACCCACTCCAAGCCTTTGCTGATTTTTTCAGCGCGCAGCTTCGGATCCAAAACCTGAGCCATCGTATCTGCCAGGGAATCTTCTACGTAAAACGCAGCATCTCCTCCCGCTTCCACCAAGGCAGAGTTGGGATAGATGATGACAGGGGTTCCACAGGCCATGGCCTCCAATACCGGTAGCCCAAATCCTTCATAGGCACTTGGGTAAACCAGAGCTACAGCATTCTGGTAGGCATGAACCATGCCCTGTAGATCTAGGCGAGCGCTGAAGACAGGCTGAGGAGCTGCAGCTTGCCGGTAGGTCTCTGGAACAAACGACCCATCGGTGCAAAGGACAGGAAAGGGCTTGTAGGACCACTGCTGATAAGCCTCGAAGAACAACTCGTGTCGTTTGTAGGTTCCTTGCGAGCATTGAATGAGTAGCCAGTGTTTGGGGGTAGCCGAGGGATCCGGCTTGAACACACTGGTGTCAACTCCGGGGTGAGCTACCACCGCCTCTTTCCCAGTTAGGCGAAGGAGGTCACGGGCCGTGTTTTGGCTAACCGCTATGATGCGAGTGGCTACGTCAAGGGCGGCGTGCTTTTGGCGCCACATGGGATCTGCCAGATCCCAACCCAGTAGCTCTGGGATCATGTCATGGAGCAGGAGCACCTGAGGAACGTCAGGAGCTAGATAGGTATAGTAAGTGCTCATAAAAACGTCCGCCCCCGACCAAGCAAAGGCTTGCCGCAACTCAGGATCATCCCAGTAGGCATAGCTAAAGGGATGCCCCTGCATTCTCTCCACACCTTGGGGTAGCTCTCCTATGCCGCCCCGATCGTAGAAAGTAACGCGAATCCCAAAGCGGGGCAATTCTCGCAGTAGGTTGCGCCAAACCGTGGCAATACCACTTTGGGCAAATTGGAAGAACACTCCATCCACAAACAGGTGAAGACGCTCCCGCACCTCTACCACTAAGGGATCCCCGTATGCCCAGGGGAAAAAGGGCTGCAGCGAGCAGGGCTTTTCCGCTTTTTGCAGCTCTTCCCAGGCTTTTACGGCCCCTTGATAGCCGTAGTAGGACTCCTTAAACTCCACCTGCTTTCGCAACGCATAGGCATAGTGGTCAAACACTAAGCCCTCTGCTTCTGCTTGGTCTGCAGTCAAAACCTTCTTAGGAACCTGTCCATTTCGGGTTAATATGGGCGGCTCGTGAGTTTGCCACTCACACTCAGCGGGATCCCACCTCCAAACTCGCCACCACTCCATCTGAGGGTTGTTGCCCCACTTGCCTTTGTTGTCCAACACAAGATTGGGGCCCACAAAGTAGCGACAGTAGAACTGAGCTGCCTCTAAACTGGGGTCTGCTTCAAATCGTCGATGCACCCGTCGGATTTGTTCAGCTGTCCAAATCTCATCAGCATCCAACTGCCACAGCAAGCAGGGATAATCAGGCTGAGCTGCCCTGACCATTTCGATTTTGCCATCCCAAAACTGGCCATCAGGCTTCTGAACCAGCCGAACACGGGTATCCTTGGCCGCCAAGTCTCTCAAGTATTCAACTGTGCCATCTAAGCTGTGCCCTTGAGCATACTCCTCAGGGATCCGGCCACCGTTGGCCAAACTCCACCCTGTGTCATGCCGCAAGGCAGCAACGCCCTCAACCACCACCCATTGCCAGGGGATCCCTAACCTATCCAACTGACAGAGGACAGAGTAGTGGCGCTCAATGTAGGGTTGTCCATCCAATACAATGGTGAAGAAATGAATAGGAAGGGTAGCTTTAATATCCTTAAAGATGGCAAAGCCGTTGCGGGCATTTCCCCAGCGAATGAGTCGGTAGCCATAGCTAGGAAGCTCCCTCAAGGGGCGGCTATTCTTAAAAGCAAGGATATCATCCAAGGCAATATACTTGGGACGAGCACCCCGCTCTAAAAAAGCTTGCAGGTCGTACCAGCCTGTAAACTCGCCACCGTCGATGAGAAGAAGATCGGGATTGGGAACTCGGCTTGCCCCATCTGTGGGAACAGACTTGAGTAAATCTTCATCCCCCTGACGCCACTGTAAAGCCTGCTCTCGGCCATAGGGAGCCCAAATGCTAGAGCCAGATTCCAACCACTCTTCCACCTCCTCCACTGTAGCGATCCTAGGTTGGGCAGCAGCGTGAATGGGAATGCAGCGGGGATCCTTGCTTACCCTCCTAGCCAGCTCCCTGTAGCGCTCAGGATGAGCTTCTATGCTGTAAATACGAGCAGATTTGGGAAGGGCATATCGCAAAACAGCTGTGGATCCCTCGCCACTACTTGCTCCTATCTCGACTACCACTTGCAGAGAAGAATCCCTGCAGATTTCTGCAAGAGCCGTCCCGAAAGGTTCATCCAGTCGAATCTCTGGTGGGATGTACCACTCTGGCTGAGCAGAGTCATTTTTTCGTTGTTGACCGACCCAATGACTATAAGCAACAGCAGCTTCTCGATAGTAGAAATGATAGAGGGAACTAACTTGAGATGAAAAGGCATCAGGTTCATCTTGAAAGAGGTCATAAAGGTATCGAGTAATCTGGAATAGCCACAGGCGCGCCACCTCCTCTCCCAGCGGAGGATCATAAAGGGAGTTGGCAAAAGCGTCGGGTGGCCAATCTTCTAGGATTTGTTTCAGCACTAGACACACAGAATCCTCTTCCCCAGCTTTGGTGAAGTAGTCAAGGCTGTGTCCCAGGAGCTGGAGTCGCTGGTAGTCGCGTGCAGGCAGCTTCAAGGCTTCCTGCCGCATGCGTTCTGCAACAGGCTGATAGACAATCGAAAGAACCTGCAAAAATCGCCTTGCCTGTGGCCACAGCAATCCTTCCGGAGATCCACCCCCATACCTTTCCGCAAACTCAGGGGCAATGGATAGAGCAATGGTCTCCAGGAGAATTGAGGGGATACCTTCTTGCTCAGCTTGGGCAAAAAAGTCAGAGTAAGATCCTTGCCAAAATAAAGCTCCTAACTGCTCGAAGTTCTTGGCTTGTGTCACAGCTAGTAACCTCTAGTGCTCTTCCCTACAGGCGGAGAAAGTGACTCTGCCCAAGCATAGCAAGGGTTTCAACTTTTGGAAAAGGGAGGACTCCTAGGGAAGGTAGAACTACCTCTTCGGAATCTCGTCGGTAGCGCACGGGGCAAGTATTCCATGCGCTTCGGTTGGCTAAGGCTAAAGGGAAGATGGTGCTAGGCGCAACTTCTACTTAAGAACTTGGCTTCGTGGGCCTCTGCCCAAGTGCTGCGATTGGCTACAACCACTAGCTGCCTAAGTAGCTATCACGCAGCCTCAGCTTCGTCTCCAGTTTCGTCCCCAAACTCTCCCCCTCTCTTGATTGTGGTTGGAAGCTCTTGGCTTCTGGGATCCTGTCAGCTCAGGCTTCCTGACGATGTTCTGCCAGCGACAGCGCTGGTTCCTCCGTCGGCGCCCCTGGCGCTGGCCTTTTCCACCAAACCGGAAGAGGCGAAGGAGCTGCAAGCCTGGGCTGGGGATCGGCTGGTTCAGGAGGCGGGAGCGCAAGTAACGGAAGCGGACTACAACCGGATCAGGCCGTAGGTGAGGGCGTAGCGCACCAGCTCGGTGCGGCTGCTGGTGCCCGTCTTGTTGAGGAGGCGGGTGACGTATTTTTCCACGTTGCGCACGCTGGTTTGCAGTTGTTTGGCAATTTCTTTGTTCATCAGACCCTCTGCTACCTTCTCCAACACCTGCTGTTCCCGTGGTGTCAGCTCCACCTTAATCGGTGGGGGTAAAGGAGTTGGGGTGGGGGGCTGAGAGGGAATGGTCGGGGGGAGAGTTCGCTCCGATAGCAGGGCGCGAATCGAGGCCAGCTCGCGGGCCACTACCTCCGAGGGGCTAGCCGCGCGGGAGCGCTCGATGAGATTGGAGACAATGGCCACCAGCTCTTCTGGATCGAAGGGCTTGGGCAAGTAGGCATCGACGCCGGCCCGGTAGCCCTGGATGCGGTCGGCGGTCATCCCTTTGGCGGTGAGGAATACCACCGGCAGATGGCTGTAGGGATCGAGTTTTCGCACTTGCGCCAAAAATTGGTAGCCGTCCATGCCCGGCATCATGATGTCGGAAATAATCAACTGTGGCTGCGTCGTGCTGAGCAGTTGCAGGGCTTGCTGGGCATTGGCAGCCGGGATCACCTCAAAGCCGCTGTCTTCTAGATAGGCTTGCACTGCTTCCCGCAAGCCTGGCTCGTCATCCACCAACAAGATGCGGGCCCGTGCGGAGGCAGGTTCGGATTTGGCTTGAGCGGAGGGGGCCATTGTGCAGCTCCTGGATAGCTTTCAAGATTTTGGCTGGAAGAGACATACCTGCTCCATTTAAGCCCTACTGGGCCGTGAGCAATCTGAGGCGGAAGCAGGAGCCCTGGGGGGAGCTTTCCACCTCGAGATCTCCTCCCATTTGGGCGGCCAAGTCGCGGCTGATGGCCAACCCCAGCCCCTGCCCCGGCTTGGAGGGATCGGCGCGAAAAAACGGATCGAAGATCCGCTCCAGGTTCTCAGGATGGATGCCGGGGCCGTTGTCGCAGACGGCGATCCACACCTCCTGGCAAGAGGAGGCGCTTGAGCCTCTCGCTTCCTCGGCGGGCTTGACCTCTACCCTGAGCTGGATATCGCCGGGGGGCGGGGTGTACTTGCAGGCGTTGTCGATTAAGTTATCCAACACCTGGCGCAGGGCGCGGGGATCTGCCAGTACCGGCGGCAGGAAAGGGGGAAGAACGGCCTGAAAGCGATGTCCCTGCGCTTCCGCCAGGGCCTGATAAATAGGGCTCCACTCCCGCAGCAGGTCGGCCAAGGAGAGGGGCCGAAGTTGGAGAGGAGCCGGGATCCCGTCCAAGCGCTCCAGCTCCGCCAGCAGATCCTGCAGATGCTTGCACTCCTGTTCAATGCTCAGGCCAATCCAGTGGTTGCGATCGTCGGGGGGCAGACGCTTTTGCAACAACTTGGCCAGCGTGCTCAGGGCGGTTAGAGGATTGCGCATCTCGTGGAGCAAGGTGGAGAGCTGCTGGGCAGATAGAGTGATCCCCCCGCCAGGCCTGGGATCCCCGCCCCCACAGACGGGCTCAGGCTCTGGGTGAGGTTCGGCAACTTTTTTCGCTCTCGGCATGGATCCCCTCTTTCAACTCTCCTGGAGCAAGCAAATCGATCCTAGCCCCATCCTCCCTGGGATTTGCCACTTCAGACCGGCTCCAGGCCGGCGGACTAGAGCTGGCGGGGTAAGTAGATATTGAGAATTTCCCCTTGCCGAGCCCGATGGCGCACAGTGAGATAGCCCCCCAAAGCTCGGAACAGGGTTCGGGCTACTGGCAGGCTGAGGCTAATGGCCCCGGTATCTGGCTGCACCACCAACAACTGGCCAATTGGCTGAGGGGACTTAAGTTCCAGGCTAGGGGTGTCGCTCCCCTCGGGGGTGTTTACCTGGAACTGCAGCTTCACCAGCTCGCCAGCGCTGAGCAATTGGGCGCGGATGCGGCTGCCAGCGGGAGTACTACGGGCTAGGCGGTCGATAATTCCAAATAGCACCGCCTCCAGGGCTTTGGGATCGCTGACCACATCGGGCAGCTCGGCAGGGATCTCCAACTCCAAGCGGGATCCCCGCCGTTCCACCTGTTCCTGCCAGCGGGGCAGGTTTTGCCGCACCAAGTCCACCAGCGCAATCGGCTCCAGTTGCAACCGACGTCCCTCGCCTGGCGTGGCAGCGGGCATGACCGTTTCTGTGGCCTGGAAAAACAGACCGAAACGGTTGATTTGCTCGGTGCACTCGCGGTCGATCTTCTCCACGTATTCCCGCACCCGCGGTGGCAGGTCGCGCCGCTTCAGGATGAGGCTGACCAAGGTGCGGATGGTGCTGAGGGGCGTCTGGATCTCGTGGATGAGAGCCCGCAACAACTCCGCCTCCGAGAGGCTGCCCGCTTGCTCTGGCTCGGCTTGGGGAGCGGAGGAGCGGCCGTGGGCGGGAGGCTCAGGCGCCGGCGAGGAAGCGGAAGATGAAGAAGCCGGGATCTGCCTTGCTGCTGGTGGCGGTGGAGGCACAGCGGCAGCCTCCTGTTCTGCCCTGGCAGGGGGCAGGCGGGCGGGCGGGGATCCAAACTCGGCCAGGTTACCCAGCAGAAGGAAGCTGCTGAAGCGGGCCAACACCCGTACATGCGGCTGCATCAGGGGATAGTGGCGGGCCAACTCCTGCCAAGCGGCCAGCCGGTCTGGCCTGCCCTGTTGAACCCGTTGCTCCAGGCTCTGCCAGGCTCGTCGGATCACCTCCGGCTCAAAAGAGACCATCATCCCCCTCTGCCGGGTGTGGGGATGGTGACCCTGGGCAGCTACTGCCGAAAAAACAGGGGTGAGCAGCAACAGAAAAGGCTCCTCCACCAGTGGATCCCGCGGCAGGAGAGGGATCACCGTCTGCCCAGGGGTGAGGATTGACTCAGGGGAAAAATCCGGGCTGAACAACCAGGGGGGTTCCCGTGCCGGCTCCCAAGAGTGGCGGGGAAGATGCAGCGCATCCATGGGCAGCGGCAGTTGGGGTAAGGGATCCTGCACCACCCAAGGGGGCCACCAGGAGACCGGCCCCCCGATCACCACGCCAAACTGTCCAACCTCTTGCCATAGCTGGAGCAGGGCTGCCACCGTCTGCTGCCAAGAGCGCTCTCCCGCCCCCGGCAACCATTCTGGCAAGGGTAGAGCGGCCCACAAGGCTTCTATCAAGGACAGAAATCGGCGGCTGTTCACGGATCCCTTTGATCCCACCCTTCCCCTGTAGGCTAGCGGTTGTGGAGCTTCTAGGACAGCGGAAAACCTCACCTTCTCCAGGGCGGATCCCCGTCTTGCTCACCCAATCCGTCCATCTGGCAGAGTCGCCCCGCGCAGGTTGGCTCCCGCGAGGTTGGCGGTGCTGAGGTCGGCGCGGGTGAGGATGGCCTCGCGGAGATCGGCATTTTCCAGGTTGGTGCGGCCCAGATAGGCATCCACCAGGCTGGCCGATCTCAGGTCGGCCCCGGCCAGGTTAGCCCGACTCAGATCCGTCCGCGCCAGCTTGGCCGAGCGCAGGCAGGCGGCGGAAAGATCGGCTCCCGCCAGATCTGCCTCGCTGAGGTTGGCTTCCGCCAAGTTGACCTGGCTGAGCATGGCTTCCTTCAAGTTGGCCCGCCCCATCTGCACCCCCTGTAGGTCCCCGCCCAGAAAGGAAGCTCCCCTCAGGTCGGCGTTGCTGAGGAGGGCCCCGCGCAAACAGGCCCGCTGTAGGTTGGCTCCCTGTAAGTGGGCTCCGATTAAACTGGCCTCTTTGAGATTGGCCCCCCTTAGGTCGGCCCGCGTCAAATCCGCTCCCGCCAGGTTGGCCCCGCTCAGGTCGGCGCGGCTGAGATTGGCGCTGCGCAGCACGGCTGCCCGGCGACTCTCGAAACGGAGATTGGCCCCCCGCAGGCAAGCCCCCCCCAGGTTGGCGCTGGTGAGGTTGGCCCAGCGCAGATCCGCCTCTAGCAAGTTGGCGTCGATCAACAGAGCCAGCGTCAAGTTAGCCCCGTGCAAGTCCGCCCCTTGCAACGTGGTGCCGTGCAAATGCGCATCTCTGAGATCTGCCTCGCTCAGGTCAGCCTGGCTGAGGTTGGCCCCACTGAGATTCGCTCCCACCAAGTTGGCCTTCTGCAGCTTGGCCCGCCCCAGGTAGGCAAAGATCAAGTTGATACCATGCAGGTCGGCCTGAGAAAGGTCTATCCCGATCAAATCCGCTCGGCTCAGATCCAGAGCGGCCAGGTTCTCGCCTGCAAAGTTAACCCGTCCTGCCCGGTACAGTCGGAGCAGATCTTTGGCATCCATTGGCATCCATAGAATCCATGGAAGAGAGCTGATCCCGCGCTCATGGCCATTCTAAAGCGAGACACTGCACTGGAGCGCCAGCATTATCGGCTCTAGGGAAGGCAAAGGACTTGGCCTCGCCGGCGCGACCAAAAAAGTAGGGTGGCCGCCAGGGTAACAGCAGAGCGGTTGGACAGCGCCTTTGAAGGTTCGTTTCGGGACTCCGAAGAATCTCTGCCCTCAAGGGTGAGGAGGGTCAGGGCTTTCGCGCCCGGCGCTGTCTTGGATGTTGGCAGCGGCGAAGCGGCATCCCTCACCCCCCACCCCTCTCCCACTGGGAGAGGGGGGCTGCTCCTACAGCTACAGCTCTCTCTGACTTCAGGCGAGTTGACGGGATCCCAGAATGGCGGGCTTGGTTTTCAAACCAGGCCAAATAGACGGCGCTCTGCCTCCTCCATGCGGGCCAAGAAAGCGGCGAACTTGGTGGAGATCTCCTCGACTTCCTGCAAAAAGGCGCGCAACGTCTGGTACTTGAGAACTAAGGCTTCTTCTAGGGGACGGCTCTGGAACTGTTCGTCCAAGGCCTGGCCCAGCTCGCTCAGGGCATTTTCAATGGCGGTTTTGATCGCGCCAATGCTGCGCCGCACCAAGCGCATCACTTCCTGCTCCAACTGGGGCTTTTGGCGGGCCAGCTCGCTGGTGGCCAGCACCTGCCGCAGAGCGGCATAGGGATCCCCCACCTGAAGCGGCATCTCGGCCATCTCTCCTGGCTGTCCCGCATTGCCGGCGGGCCGCAGCAAACCCCACTCCGACTGCTCCAGCCTACTCAGGATCCCTCTGAACAGGGCAGCGGATCCCTCTACGTCTTTCAGAAGGCCACGCAGCACCTGGTGTTTGAGGCTCAGGTATTGGTCCGGATCCTCGTCCTGCAGCCCTTCGTCCAGGGCGTTGCCCAACTCGCTCAGGGTGTTCTCGATGGTGGCCATCAGGGACCCGGCGCTACGGTGCAGCAGTTGGCGGCAGGGTTCTGGAAGCTCTGACGCCAGAACGGCAGGAGCAGAAAAAGCAGGGGGCTCGGCTGTCGCTTCCCCCTCGTTCGGGCTTTCGGACTCCAGCCAAGTGATGCGGCTGGACTCCGTCCCGCCAGTGCCGACGGCATTTTCCCCATTGAGCCAATCGAGATCGGCGGCGAGAGTCTCGGCAGCTAGCCCCCCACCGGCCATTGTTTCTTGGGACACGTAAACGTAGAGAGGCTGCAGCATCTGCAGCACGGCGTTAGCTGCTTGGCTATCCTGCTCCGGCTCCTGGAGCTGCTGCACCGCCTGTTGCAGCCGCGCTTCCAGCTCCTGCGGGGAGTTGCAGGCGTCGTAAAGGGCTCTGAGCAGCTCGTCGAGACTGTAGCGCCGTAGGGCCGCCAACCCTTGCACCGTGGGCTCTAGCCTGTGGTGCAAAGCCGTGAACAAAACCAGCTTGGCCCGCAAGGGACTTGTCTGCTGCATCACCCCCGCCCGCAACTCGAACGGGTCGTAGTCTTGCTTGTGCAGTTGTAGGCCGCCGTATCTCACAGGTAAGCTGGGCGCAGGCGCCACCCAAGCCGGCAGATCCCCAGATGAAGCAGTCAGAGGGCTGCCGGGATCCGATTGAGACTGGTGATAGAGGAGCTCGAGCTTGCTCAGCAGCAGTTTGGCGACGCGGGCGTATTCAGCCTTCTTGTTGATTTGGCTGATGGCGTCGCGAAAACGCCGGACTAGGTCCTCCAGGGTCGCATGCTCGCGGTAGAGCTGCTCCAGCAGAGCCTTTAGCTCCTCCCCGCTCAGCTTGACAGCGTCGTTTGTCCAAGTGCGGGTGCAGGTGAAGTAAACCAGCTTTTTTACCCGGTCTGCGTACTCGCCCTGCTGCACCTCTTGGACGATAAGGTGAAGGGGATCCGAGAGAGCCATAGGAGCTGCTCAGTGGGAGTTTTAGGCCTTGGGGTTAAAAGGCCGTTTCTGGAGGAGCATGGTCAAGAGGTCCTACCATCATCATGTAAGGAAGCGGCGAAGGCAATCAACCAGGGCCAAAGGCTCTATCCGCCTCAATCCTCTTGCCAGTCTAGGTCGGAATCGGTCAGGATGCGATGGCTCTGCTTACGGCAGGTCAGGTGGTGCCCCTCCCCCCTTCGCTTGAGACCTGGGCAAGCTGGGGCAGAGTTTGCCGCTTGCGCTTCCTGGAGTTCATGTAAAAGCTGTAGGTAAAACCCCCGCCGCTCCCAGTCCAGCTCCCGCAGCCCACAGCCCGGCTCCCGATCGTGCAAGCAATCGCGAAACTGACAGGTGCCCAGCCGCTCCCGCACTTCCGGAAAGCAACGTATTAGCTGCTGAGGGGAAACCGGCGGGATCCCTTCGCCGGCATTGAACCCCGGAGAGTCGGCAATCCAACCCCCCTCTGGCAGAGGGAACAGCTCCACATGGCGGGTGGTGTGCCGCCCCTGGCGCAACTTCTCTGACACCGCTTGGGTGGTCAGCTGAACAGCCGGCAAGAGTCGGTTGAGCAAGCTTGACTTGCCTACCCCTGAGGGGCCAGCCACCACCGAAATCTGATCCCGACAGCGGCGGCGCAGCTCGGGGATCCCTGCCTCAGTAAGGGCACTGACCAATAGAGGCTCATACCCCCACCGCTGCAGACGCTGTCGCCAGCTCTCTGCCACCGCCGCCTCTACACAATCGCACTTGTTGAACACCACCTGAACTCGCAGGTGGCTGGCCTCGGCCTGCACCAGCAGACGGCTGAGGGCGTTGGGCTCGGGCTCCGGCTCGGCCAGGGCCATCACCACCAAGACTTGGGTTATGTTGGCGATGGCCGGTCGAGGCAACTGAGTTCGCCGCGGCAGAATGGCCTCAATTGCCCCCCGCTCCGGCCAGAGAGAGTCGGCAGCCGGCGGTAAGCTAACCTCCACCCAGTCCCCCACCATCACCGACTGCCCCATTTTTTTGAGCTTGGCCCGAGCAGTGCAGAGAAGCTCCGCCGGCATCGGCTTTTGGGCCGGGAAATGCGCCTCGATCTCAGGAAAAAGGGCAGCCAGCTCGGGATCGATGCGCACGCGATAAAAGTTGGCCTGGGCGGCGCGCACCCAGCCAGTGCAAGTGGATCCCTGCCCCTCCTCTTGGACGGCGCTCCGGTGGCTCATGCCAAATTCCCACGGCGTACCCAGAGGATGTGGTGTCCCTCGGGCGCCGCTTGTTGCCCTTCAATGTAATGCCCCGCCATCGTCAGGCTCTTGGGCACCTGCTCCAGAGGCTCTCCTGCATCCAGCCACAGCTCCAGCACCTCCCCCGGCGCCATGCGTTCTAGGCGCAACTTGGCGCGCACGTAGTTGAGCGGGCAGGGGATCCCGCGTTGATCCAGAACCAGCTTCACCTCGTGGGGGGGAATTGCGTCTGCCGTCATTCTTCTTCTCGCTCTCGGTTGCCGGGCATTTGGGCCAGCCCCCGCAACAGCCCGCCCAAGAAACCGTCCCGCTTGTTGATGCGTTCCCCATGCAACTCGGCCAGGCGCATAAGCAGTTCCCGCTCTTCCGAGCTGATGCGGGTGGGAATCTCCACTACCAGGGTGATTTTGTGGTCGCCCCGCAACATCGGATTGCCAAGGCGAGGTACCCCCTTGCCCTCCAGAGTTAGCACCGTACCCGGCTGGGAACCCGCCGGAATGGTCAGCTCCGCCTCTTCCTCCAGGCCCGCCTTCGAGTCCACCGTGGGCACCAAGACTTTAGCCCCCAAAATGGCCTGCAGATAGCTTACCCGCACCTGCGAGAAGATGGTGAGACCATCCCGCTGGAAGTCGGGATCCGGCTCGACGAAGAGGTAAACGTAGAGATCCCCAGGTGGGCCACCGCGCCGACCGGCATCCCCCTCGCCAGAAACCCGCAGACGGGTGCCGCTGTCCACGCCGGCAGGGATGTTGATGCGCAGCTTCTTGGTGGTCTGGGCGAGGCCCTCGCCATTGCAGTTATAGCAGGGCTCTTCCAGCACCCGGCCGGCACCGCCGCAGGTGGGGCAGATCGAGACCTGGGTAAAGTTGCCAAAGGGGGTGCGGGTGGCCCGCCGCACCTGACCAGCGCCGCCACAGGTGGGGCAGACTTTCACATCTGTGCCGGGCTTGGCCCCGCTGCCCCCACAGACCGGGCAGACCTCCAAGTGGCTGATGCGAATTTGCTTTTCGCCGCCGAAGATGGCCTCGAGAAACTCCAATTTCAGGTCAAAGCGCAGGTCATCCCCGCGTACCGGCCCTTGGCGGCTGCGGCTGTAGCCAACTCCCCCTCCCGCAAAGTTGGTGAAGAAGCTCTCGAAAAGGTCGGCGAAGCCACCGATTCCGGCGAAATCCTGGAACCCGCTGGCGGCAGCCGCCGCACCGCTCAGCCCAGCTTCCCCAAAGCGGTCGTAGCGAGCCCTCAGCTCGTCGTCCGAGAGCACCTCATAGGCGCGGTTGATTTCCTTGAAGCGATCCTCAGCCCCTGGCTCTTTGTTGACGTCAGGGTGATACTTGCGGGCCAGCCGACGATAGGCGCGCTTAATCTCTTCCTTGGAGCTATCACGGCTAACCCCCAAGATTTCGTAGTAGTCACGAGCCATAGAAGCGCTTCAGAGAACAAGGATCGAATGACGCCGGAAACACAGCTTGCCGGATGGCCCAGGCAATGCCCCTCTGCCATGCCCCAGAGCTGAGCAAAAGCCTTCGCCGAGTATCCTCAGCGAGTGCCATAGATCTCACTCCCCATCTCTAGGAGCACAGCCCGCAGCTCTTCCATTGCATTCCGTAAAGTTGCTAAGTCTACGTTATCATTTGCCAGCAGCGCCCTCAATGTGCCCGCCGCCTGGGCCCCCCTCTGGAGGCAGATCTCGCTAAGGCGACTGCCGTGCTCCTGCAGGGTCTTCTCGTAGTTGTAGAGCAGGCTGTCCGCTTGGTTGCGGGCTTCCACCAACTGCCGCCGGCGCCGATCTTCTTCGGCGTAGGCCTCGGCTTCCCGACGCATCCGCTCGATCTCGCTGCTGCTCAAGCCGCCGTGGTTGGTGATCTTGATGCTCTGCTCGATCCCCGTCCCCTTCTCGCGGGCGGAGACTTTCAAAATGCCGTTGGCATCGATATCAAAGGAGACTTCGATCTGGGGCACCCCGCGGGGAGCTGGCGGGATCCCGGTTAGTTGAAAGCGGCCCAAGGTCTTGTTGTCCTTGGCCATAGCCCGCTCTCCCTGCAAGACGTGGATTTCCACCATTGTCTGGCCGTCGGTGGCGGTGGAGAAAATTTGGGTTTTGCTGGTGGGAATGGTGGTGTTGCGCTCGATGATGCGGGTGAATACCCCGCCCAAGGTCTCCACGCCAATGGAGAGGGGAATCACATCCAACAGCAGCAGGTCTTTCACTTCTCCGCCTACCACCCCTGCCTGGATGGCTGCGCCAAGGGCTACTGCCTCGTCGGGGTTGACGGAGCGATCCGGGTTTTTTTTGAAGATTTGCCGAATCTTCTCCTGAACAGCGGGAATGCGAGTAGAGCCACCCACCAGCAGCACGCGGTCGATATCCTCAGGGGAGAGGCCGGCATCCCGCAAAGCTTGCTCGGTGGGCTCAACAGTAGCCTCCACCAGATCCTGCACCAACTCCTCGAACTTGGCGCGGGTCAGCTCCACTTCCAGGTGTTTGGGCCCGGAGTCGTCGGCGGTGATAAAGGGCAGGTTGATGAGCGTAACCTGGGTGCTCGACAGCTCGATTTTGGCCTTCTCCGCCGCCTCCCGCATCCGCTGCAAGGCCATGCGATCCCGGGAGAGGTCGATCCCTTCCGTCTCCAAAAACTGGCGGTTGAGCCAATCGACAATTCTCTGGTCAAAGTCATCCCCGCCCAGGTGGTTGTTGCCGGCGGTGGCTTGTACCTCGAACACGCCGCTGCCCAGTTGCAGCACCGAGACGTCGAAGGTGCCGCCACCCAGGTCGAAAACCAAGATGCGCAGATCTTGATCTTGTTTGTCCAGCCCGTAGGCCAGGGCGGCTGCCGTCGGTTCGTTGATGATGCGCAACACCTCCAGTCCGGCAATGGTGCCCGCGTCTTTGGTGGCCTGGCGCTGGGCATCGGTAAAGTAGGCGGGGACGGTGATCACCGCCTGAGTCACCGGCTCCCCCAGATAAGCCTCCGCGTCGGCCTTCAGCTTTTGCAGGATCATTGCGGAGATCTCCTGGGGCGTGTAGGCGCGATCCTGCACCACCACCTCCACCATGTTGTCCCGGCCAGGGATCACCTTGTAGGGGACTCGCTTGCGCTCTTCTTCAGTTTCGGCGAAGGTGCGGCCAATGAAGCGTTTGATGCTGAAGATGGTGTTTTCGGCGTTGGTAACCGCCTGACGCTTGGCCAGTTGGCCCACCAGGCGGACGTTGTTCTTGGCAAAGCCGACGATGCTGGGGGTGGTGCGCCCTCCTTCGGCGTTGGTGATCACCACGGGCTTGCCCCCTTCCAAAACCGCCACGCAACTGTTGGTGGTTCCCAGGTCAATCCCGATGACTTTGCCCATACCCCTCTCTCCCCGTGCGTCAAATCCCAACCCAGGACAATTCCACGGATCTCATAAGAGCATTTTGCCCAGAATCCCGCAGAAACCTTCAGGCGGCGCTTCCGCCTCCGTAGCTTTACTGTAGCCTTTTTGAGGCTATCCCGGCTTTGTTTGTCAAGGTTCAAGTGAGCAAGTTTGGTTAGCTAATCCGCCGTTCGCGCTAGCGGGACGTAGTCCTGGAAGCCCCGCTCTGT
>NZ_JAOALE010000039.1:0-24910 GCF_047462575.1 Synechococcus sp. 'PEA 65AY6A-5F PE A' | reverse complement strand
ATCCTCCAGCCCGCCAAGCTGCGCTGTGGCGGGAGTACCCCGGAGGTTCTGATGGACAGCCTACCGGCAATTTTTTGGGATTGGGCCTCAGCGCTGCCTGCGGCTTTCGCATTTTTGTGCCGCTGTTGGTGATGAACCTGGCAGCTCGCTCCGGGCATCTGCCGTTGGCTCCCGATCTGCAGTGGATTGGGTCGGAAGAGGCGCTGTCGGTTTTTGCGGTGGCTACCTTTTTCGAGGTTGCTGCCTACTGTGTACCCTGGGTGGATAACCTGCTGGACGTGGTGGCAACGCCGGTGGCGGTAGCGGCCGGGATCCTGGTGATGTCGGCGGCAAGGGATCCCTCTACACTGGAGAAGGTTTTGAGTTGTGAGGGGTTGCTGCCATGCCGCCTCGCTGGCCCCGGAAGCCCTCCCGTCGGGATCCTGAGTTTCGCAAGCTGGATGACCGCTACACCTACGCGGCGCATCTGGCTGTTTTTCTCTGCAGCGCGTCGGGGCTGGTGTTTTTCCAGCAGCTGTATCGGGCGGATTGGCCGTGGCTGCTGCCGCTGTTGGGCGGGTGGGGCCTAGGCCTGGGGATCCACAGCTTCTGGATCTTTTTTGTGGCCCGCTATCCTGCCGATCCGGGTTTGGTGGAGCTCCCCCCCGAAGCCAACGAAGACTCTGCAGAAGCCGGCTAGCGGCCTCCTTCAAGGGGAGCCAGAAGAGAAGAGGCGCTGTCGTCGTTGCCGCTGCAGCAGCAGGGGGGAAAGGTCGCTCTCGTCGTAGATATCCCCCACCAGCTCTTCCAAAATGTCCTCCAGCGTAATGAGGCCGGTGGTGCCGCCAAACTCATCCACCACGATCCCCAGGTGTTGGCGGGAGCGCAGCATCTCTTTGAGCAGCAGGCTGACGCGCTTGGTCTCGGGCACAAAAAAAGGCGGGGACATGGCCTTGGTTACCTCGGCATTGCCCTTTTGCTCCAGGTAGCGCAGGGCCTGCTTGAGGTGGATGACGCCGACGATCTCGTCCTTGGATTCCCCCTGCACGGGGATGCGGGAGTAGCCCGTCTCCAGGCAGAGCTTCACCACATCCTGCAGCGTTTTGTCGTGGGAAATGGTCTCCATTTTTACCCTTGGCTTGGCCACATCCCCAGCCTGGAGCAAATCCAACGCCATCGCCCCGCGAAACAGGCGCCGTTTTTGCCAATCCAGTAGCCCTCGCTGCCCCAGCACATCGATCAACAGCTCCAAATCCTTGAGGGAAGCGGTGGCTGTCAGCGGCGAGAGCTCCAACAGGTTGAACAGTCTGCTGACAACCCACTCAGAGGCAGCGGTAAAAGGGCGCAGCAGCACCGAGAGGACATGGACAGGCCGCACCACCCAGCGGAACACTGCCAGCGGATGGCTCACCGCCAAAGACTTGGGCGCCACTTCCCCCACCAGGAGCACCAGGATCGTGGTGGGCACGGTGGCGGCCAAAGCTCCAAACTGGGATCCCAGCAGCTCAATAGAGATGGTGGTGGCCAGGGCGGCAATGCCGATGTTGACAAAGTTGTTCACCAACAACAGGGTGGTGATCATCCGCGAGCGCTGTTGTTGAGCCAGTCGATAGAGGCCTTGCGGATCCCCTTGTTCTTCGATCAGGGACTCCAAGCGCAGGTTGTCCATAGCCGTGATGGCGGTTTCCGCTCCGGAGCAGGCCCCTGAGAGGAGAAGCAGAAAAGCCAGGAGGAGGACATTACCCATAGTGCTCGCGGCTACCCAGAGCCGGATACGAGTGATTTGGGCCGAGGGGGAGCAGGGCAGGCCAGTATCTCTTCGTCAACAGGATTCCTACCTTAGCGGTTCTGGCCAAGCGCATCGCCCCCCCAAGGCTCAACACCTCAGAATTGAATTGGCCCCATCTCGCAAGCTTGAGAAAATCTTCAGGGTTCAGATAACTTCAGATAATATCGAAATGGGCTGCCCCGGATCGCTCCAAAAGCTGCCGGTACAGCCTCACAATTTTGTCTTCCACCTCAGCTTGGCTCAGGTGATCCGTGTCGATCAGAATGGCATCGGGGGCAGGCCGCAAGGGAGAGATAAGCCGCTCGCTGTCGCGGCGATCCCGCTGCTCGATCTGAGCTTTTAACTCTTCGAGGGACACCACTTGTCCTTGGGCTTGCAGTTGGTGTTGCCGGCGCTGGGCCCGCTCCCCCACCGAGGCGGTCAAAAAGACTTTCAGCTCGGCATCAGGAAAAACATGGGTGCCGATATCTCGCCCCTCCAGGACAGCCCCCCCATCCCGTCCAATGAGGCGTTGCCGCTTCACCAGCTCCTGCCGTACCCCCGGCACTGCCGCCACCTGAGAAACCCAGCGGGTCACCTCTGGGGAACGAATGGCCTGGGTAACTTCCTCACCGTCGGCCCAGATGCGGGTGGGTTCGTCGGCCGAGGGGCCACTTTGTAGGGTTAGTTGGGTTTGGGCAGCCAGTTGGGTCAGTTGCTCGGCGTCGTCCAACGGGATCCCCCGCTGCAGCGCCAGCCAGGTGATGGCCCGGTACATCGCCCCCGTATCCAGGTACAAGAGCTGCAGTTGAGCGGCCACTGCCCGCGCTACGCTGGACTTCCCGGCCCCTGCCGGGCCGTCGATGGCAATCAGCGGGCGACGCCCCCTTTTCGGGGAAGGAGGCACTGCACTCTGCTGTTCTTGGGGCAAGGGATCCACCCCTTCCGGGGAAAGGAGCAGGTTGTCGATGAGGCGAGTTTGCCCTACATAGGCGGCGATGGCCAGTAGCCCCTTATCTTTCACCTCCGATAGGGGCTGGAGGGTTTGCGGATCCACCAATTCCAGATATTGCACGCGCAGCTCGGGGGTGCGCTCCAGCTCAGCACGGGCGGCGGCCAGGATCCCTTCGGCGGAGGGATCCCCGGCTTGCCAGTGGTCGTAACCTCGGCGCAGGGCGCGGTACAGGCTGGCGGCCACCTGCCGCTCCACTGCCGAAAGGTAGCGGTTGCGGGAGCTGTAGGCAAGGCCGTCGGCTTCTCGCACGGTGGGGCAAGGGACAATGGTGGTGGGAATTTGCAGATCTTGAACCAGCCGCTGGATAATTGCCAGTTGCTGGGCATCCTTTTGGCCAAAATAGGCCCGCTGCGGCTGCACCAGGTTTAGCAGTTGCAGCACAATGGTGGCCACGCCGCGAAAATGCCCCGGTCGGTGGGGGGCGCAGAGGGTCTGCAAAAGGGACTCAGGAGGCATGACCCAGGTGCGATCGCCGGCAGTGGCCGGGTCGGCCCCCATCTCCTGCGGGTCGGGGGCAAACACCACATCCACGCCCGCGGCTTCACACAGAGCCCGATCCCCTTCCTCGTCGCGGGGGTAGCGATCCCAGTCTTCGTTGGGGCCAAATTGGAGGGGGTTGACAAAGATGCTGACCACCGTGTGGTCACACTCTTGGCGGCAGCGGCGAATTAGGCTGAGATGTCCTTCGTGCAGGGATCCCATCGTTGGCACCAGGCCTATGGTAGATCCCCGCCAGCTCGCTACCTGCTCCCGCAAAGCCGCCACCGTGCGCAGCCACTGCATCGCCATGCCACCTCACCTGCTGAGCCACTCTCTTGCCGACGGTTTGGTGCCAGCTTTTTCCTCCCTGGCTTTCACAGACCCATCTTATTGCCGCGCTGATACTGTCTGTAGGCGGCCACAAACAGGCCTGCCAAGGTAACCAGCACCATCCCCAAAACGATCCCCAGCAAAATTGGCTCGATCACAACCTAGGCCTCCTACTTCAAACCTAGATCATGATAAGCCAAGCCCAAACTCTTCCTCACCTTGCCCGGGGGGATCCCTGCCAAAAGTCAAAACAACGAAGGTACAGGGGACGCCCCCAATTGCCTCGGTGGAGGGTCAAGTCTCCACGGCTATGGCTTGCTCTTTGATCGCTTTGATCGCTTCGTTGAACCTGCAACTGTCCCGCCCGAACTTGCCGAAAGATGTTTCCCAACCACAACTGCTCTCCCGCTTTGAAGGAGTGTCTGGCTGGGCTGGAAGAGCAACTGCGCCCTCTGGCAGACAAGGCCGTTCCCCTGTTGGTGGCAGACTCGGATCCGCTGCAAGTGTGGGCTGCCGTTTTGGCCTGCCAACACCTGGGGATCCCCCTCTTCTTGGCCAATCCCCACTGGGGAGGACGAGAGTGGGGGCAGGCTCTGGCCAGCCTGGGATCCGCTTGGCGCTGGCGGCGAGGGCAGTTGCAGGAGGGTTCTGCCTCCTCCCACCCCCCTCTGCAGCATTGGCAACAGATCCTACCCAGCGCCGATTGGCCAGTAATCGGGATCCCTACCGGTGGCTCCGGCGGCCAGGTGAAATGGGCAGTGCACTCCTGGCGTACCCTCAGCGCCTCTGCCAGAGCCCACCAGCAGCACTTCAGCGTGGATTGCGTCCATAGCTATTGTGTCCTGCCCCTGTACCACGTCAGCGGCCTGATGCAAGCTGTTCGTTCCTGGCTGAGCGGCGGCCAGTGGATTGTCTGGGATTGGAAACGACAGCAGCAGGCCGAGGCCTGGGATCCGCCTTTGCCGGGCAGCTTTCTGTCGCTGGTGCCCACCCAGTTGCAGCGGCTGTTGCTCAACGCCCAGCCGGGAGTCTTGGAGAGCCTGCGCCAGTTTCGAGCCATTCTGGTTGGCGGCGGCCCCACCTGGCCCAGTTTGCGGCAACAGGCCCGGCAACTGCACCTGCCCTTGGCCCTCACCTATGGCATGACCGAAAGCGCCTCCCAGGTGTGTACGCTCCTGCCGGAAGCCTTTTTGCAGGGGAGCGATAGCCTGGGGCGGCCCCTGCCCCACGCCACCCTGGAGATCCGCGGCGAAGCAGGGGATCCCTTGCCCGCCCAGACGGCGGGCCACATCCACGTGTGGGCGGAATCCCTGGCGCTGGGCTACTACCCTTTGGCGAGGGAGGCTGATGGCCTGGGCAAGTGGCAACAGCGGGGCTTCACCCCTGGAGATTGGGGCTATCTGGACTCAGACGGCTATCTCTACTGGCTGGGCCGCGCCGACGACCTGATCCTGACCGGCGGGGAAAAGGTGATGGCGGCCGAGGTAGAAGGGGAGATCCGGGCCAGCGGCTGGGTGGAGGATGTGTGCGTGCTCGGCCTGCCCGACGGCGAGTGGGGCCAGCAGGTGGTGGCGGTGGCCGTGCCCAAGGCTGGGATCCCTGCCCTCCCCGTAGAGCTGGAGAGGCACCTAAAGCAACACCTGAGCCAACAACTGAGCCCCTTCAAGCACCCTAAGCAATGGCTATGGTGTGCCGGGATCCCGCGCAACGCCCAGGGCAAAGTCAGCCGCCAACAGCTGCGGCAGTGGGCGGCCCAGCAGTTGAGACTGGCAACGCCAGGCAGCTAGCCGGATCCCTCCCGGATGCCCAGACGGGCCAAGTCTCGCCAGATTTCAAAGGCCAACTCGCGGTTGTGTGGCTCTGTGGCCAAAGCTTTTCTCAAGTAAGCCTCTGCCTGCTGGTAGCGACCCTCGCAGATTAAATGATTGCCGAAGCGCTGATAGGCCAAAGCCAAGATGTGGATGGCTTCCTTGGAGTTGGGAAACCGCTTCAGCAGCGCCTCCGCCAGAGCCACTGCCGTGGGCAACTTACGCTCGCGCCAAGCCGCCTTGACGCGGGCAATCCCTGCCTCAAGGGATTCCCGAGCCGGTGGTTCTGCTGAGATGGAGCCTGACCCAGTGGTGCGTACAACCACGCGCCTTTCCCCCCTCACAGAACTGGGTGGAGAGTGTCGTTGGGCGTCGTAGCGCCGCCGCTCTTCAGGGTTGCTCAGCACTTGGTAGGCCTGGTAGATCTGCTCAAATCGTTCTCGGGATCCCTCTCCTGCCACATCGGGGTGAAACTGCCGCGCCAACCGGCGAAAGGCTCGCTTGATATCTTCGCTGTTCGCTTGGGGAGAGAGGTTCAGGATTGCATAGTAGTCCATGAGCGGCAGCAGAAGAGAGGGTGAGGGGCTGCTGAACCTGGGCGAAGAGTCAGCTCTGGCTCGGAGCTACGCCGATCATGCCATGCCAACCTGGGCTGAACCAAGGGATCCCCTCGGCGCTCATGCAATTTAGATCCAATCTAGTAGAGAATCATTCTCATGTTGAGGCATGGTGCTGCATTGACCATTCTGACTGAGCGCTAAGAGGCATCTCTTCGCACAGCTACCTCAGAGGCAGGGATCCAGTGCTAGACTTTGCCCAAGTTGTAAATTCCAGACTTTGCCTAACTCTACTCCTAACTGTTCTCAAAGTACTTTTAGCTGTCTCTAAGTCCTATTTCTGAGTGACTATGAGCGAAGCACTGCACCGCGCCCTTGCCAATGAAGACCCGCAAGGATTGCTGGCTTACTTGCAGCAAGGGGGAGATGTGAATGCTCCCGATTCGCAGGGGTTCACCCCGCTTCACAAAGCAGTACTCATCGGCAATCTGGAGCTGTTGGACTTGCTTTTGGCTTATGGCGCTTCCGTCGACTCGATGGATTCCACAGGGGCTACGCCGCTCCATTTGGCTGCTGCCAGCGGCCAGGTGGAAGTGGTGGAGCGGCTTCTCAAGGCAGGCAGCGATATCGATCTGCTAGATCGCTATGGATACACTCCTCTCCATCAGGCTGCCCTAACCGATCAGGCAGAAGTTATTGGTCTGCTGATCCAAAAAGGGGCAAAAACCTGTGGCGTTCTCCACTGGGCTACAGCTACGGGTAGGAAAAGCGTTCTCGCCCGCTTGCTCTCCAAGGGGGCACCGGTGGATGCCGTTGATGAGACGGGGCGAACTCCTCTGCACGAGGCGGCCACACAAGGACACTTGGGCATCGCTCGCTTTCTCATTTTGTACGGGGCCGATGTCAACGCGCGCAACCGCTTCGGGGCGACACCCATGCACTGGGCTGCCTGGGAAGGGCATATCCAGATCCTAGAGCTGCTGTTGGAAAATGGGGCCGAATTAAACCCCCGCAATCACGATGGACACACTCCCCTCGCCTATGCCCAGAAACGTCAGCACAGGCTAGCTGCCCAATGGCTGCAAGACCGAGGCGCAACCCTTTAGTTTGGCTTAAGGGATCCCTACTTCTTGGGAGACGGGAGATAGAGTTGGAAGGAATTCCACAGAAAAAGGAGAGAGGATGTTAGATTTCCCCTCTCCGATCTCTTCGTCGCGGTTAGCGTTAACGCCATCTAGATTCTAATCGATAACTCGCATCTGGTTCAATTCCTTTCTCCAGATTTTAATCTTCTTCCAACATCATTTTTTAGAGAACAAAACAAAGACGGAACAGCTAGCTTGTTCCGAAAACATCCGTTTATCTCCTTACTTTCTAGAGGATTGGTAGCCATTCCAAATAGCTCAAGATACTTCCCCAGCGCTTCACGCCGCTTTCGCTTGCTGGCCCGCCGACGCAAGCGCGATCACCCTCGACTGCTACCTCCTACTTCAACACGATGTTGGCGGAAAACCTCCCCCTCTCCCATTAATTGATATTTAGTCTCATTAACTTTGTGGAGAAAAAGGGATCCCTGCCAAGCGCAGGATGGCCAGTTCCGCCGGCGCGGGATCCCTGCTGCGTCCAAGACAAGAGAGGAAGACTGATGGATATGACTCCACCACTCAACCGGGTGACAGTATAGCACTATTGAGATTAAGTTGCAATATATCCCCATGGCATATCGGTTCCTCTTTGATAAAGACTTGCATCAAACCGAGTGAGTCTGGTAGAGTACCTAGCTAAAGTAGTTGGAAAAATTTGCAGCTAGGTCTTCGCAGGTTGCGGAGTGGTGAGCATGACATGGCAACAGGTTCAGGCGGGCGTGTGGTGTCGGCAGTTGGGGCAATTGGCGCCCCAGTGGTGGCTGGGGTGGAGTCCTGAGCAGGGCTTCCGGCTCTATCGCCAAGAGTCCCTACCTTCTCTCTCTGCTTTGCGGATTCGCTGCCAAGAGCGAGATGGCTGGCTGGATGTGTTTTTGGGAGAAGCGGAGCAACATCTCCAGCGGCGGCGCAGTCTCTTAGACGCAACGGCGCGGGTGGCTTTGCACTACTTGCCGGAAGAGCTGGTTCAGATTCGGTCTCTTCCACGTCCTCATGAGCGCATTCCTCTGGAGCTTTGGCAGCGGCTAACCCAGCAACGGAGTTGAGGTCTACCCAAGAATTCTTAAAAAACCATTAAAACCCTTACTGAGCTGCATTCAAAGTCACTTCACCCCGCGGGGATCCGAGGCGACCGGGAAGGCGGAAGTTCTGTTCCCTTCCAGCCTTTCTTGCTCTGGGGAGCGATAGCCCCTCTGCTCTTTTTCTCTCCGCCTGGCCAGGCTTAAGCTGGGAAGGGAAGTGCAGCGGCTGAAGCCATGACCGTTTCTGAGCACCAACCCAAGCCACGCTTTGAGCAGCAAGCCGGTGGGCTGACTGCTCGCCGCCTTTTGAAGGGATCCATCATCGGCGCCGGGCAGGTGGGCATGGCCTGCGCCTACGCGATGCTTATCCAGAACACCCTCGATGAGCTGGTGATCCACGACATCGACCGCGCCAAGCTGGAAGGGGAAGTGATGGATCTGGTGCATGGGATCCCTTTTGTGGAGCCGACGCGGATCTGGGCAGGGGAGCTGGCCGATTGTGCCGGGTCAGACGTGGTGATTGTGACGGCGGGGGCCAAGCAGCGGCCTGGAGAAACCCGTTTGGATTTGGTTCACCGCAACGTCGAGATCTTCAAAAGCTTGATCCCGGCCCTGATGGAGCATTGCCCCAGCGCCATTTTCCTGGTGGTGAGCAACCCCGTTGACGTCATGACCTATGTTTCCCTGAAGTTAGCGGGGCTGCCGGCGGGGCAGGTGCTGGGGTCGGGAACGGTTTTGGATACGGCTCGCTTTCGCTATCTGTTGGCCCAGAGGCTGGGGGTGGATCCGCGCAGCCTGCACGCCTACATCATCGGCGAACATGGGGATAGCGAGGTGGCCGTCTGGAGCAAGGTGAACATCGCCGGCACGCCGATTGGCCAGCTCTCGCCGGAATGGGATCCCGCCCATTTGGGCGATATCTTCGAGCAGGTGCGCAATGCCGCCTATGAGATCATCCGCCGCAAAGGGGCCACCAGCTATGCCATTGGTCTGGGGGTGGCACAAATTGTCCAGGCCCTGGTACGGGATCAGCGGCGCGTTTTAACCGTGAGCAGCCTCACCCAGGGAGAATATGACCTGCCGGAGGTCTGCCTTAGTTTGCCGAGAGTGGTCGGTCGGCAAGGGGTGGAGCGCACGCTGGCCATGTCCCTCACCGAGAGCGAGCGGCAGCAACTGCACCGCTCTGCCCACATCTTGCGGCAAGTCATCGACAGCATCCGGTGGTAGAGCTGGGCTGCCGGATCCCGTTTGTTTTGGATCCACCGTTGGGTTCGCTACGGCTGTGGCTGACGGCAGGAGGTGGTCTGTGGAAGCGGACGTGCAGCGAGCACAGCAGGCCCAACTTGAGAAAGGCTCCTCTGTTCCCCCCTGGACAGGGATCCCGCTGCAGAAGGGTCTCGGCCAGCGACTGCGGCAACACGTCAACCCCCTGCAGGCTCAGTACCAACAACCCACCCCCCCACCCCACTGGGAACGGGTGTATCGGCGACTGGGGCAGCCCTTGCATTTGGATATCGGCTCAGGGAGCGGACGCTTTTTGCTGCGCATGGCCCAGGAGCAGCCCGACTGGAACTTTTTGGGGGTAGAGATTCGACAGCCGCTGGTGGAGCGGGCCAATGCTTGGCGGGACGAGCTGGGGCTGGATAACGTCCATTTTCTGTTTGCCAACATCAACGTCTCCCTGCGGCATCTGTTTGCGCCGGGAGATCTCAGCCGGGTCACCATCCAATTTCCGGATCCCTGGTTTAAAAAGCGCCATCACAAGCGGCGGATCGTCCAACCGCGACTGGTGGCGGATCTGGCCCTGCTGCTGCAACCGGGCAGCCCCGTCTTCCTGCAGTCGGACGTGCGGGAAGTGGCCGAGGAGATGGTCGATCGTTTCCTAGAGCATCCGCAGTTTTGGAATCCCTACCAGGGGCCCATCGATGACAACCCCTTCGGCATTCCCACCGAGCGGGAGTGGCAGTGCCTGCAGTTGGGTCTGCCCATCTACCGTTATTGGCTAGAGCGACGCTGACCCCTTTATCCGGCTGAAGCCAATAGAAGCTAGGATATAACCCGCTGGAGTTGCCTCGGTTGCTGCCATGTCTCCCTCTGAAGCCACGGCCTCTGTCGATCCCTTTTCCGCTTGGCTTTCTGTTCGCCGAGGGATCCTCAACCTGCTGAGCCTATTGGCCCTTTTGATTGTCGGGCTTTCGCTTTCCAGCAGTTGGTTTCAGCCGCCGCCGCAAACGCAGTTGGATCTGTTGCAAACCAATCTCGCCCTGCAGGCTGCCCGCACCCTCGACGATCCCCGCTATCAGGACCTGGCGCGGGCTCTGCTGGGGCAGAACGTTTTCGAGCTGGCCCACAATCGCTACCAGCAGGTGGCCGACAACTACGCCGAACGCCTGCAGCGCCTCAAACGGATGGCACGGCTGGAAAGGGCGACTTCCTCGGCAGGGGGCAAACCCGAATTGGCCAGGGTATCAGATGCGGTGGGGCCGGCCTCAACCCCAGAAGAAGTGGATCCCGTCCTCCTGGCTTCTGTCCAGGATCTGCAGGCGGAGCTGGACGCCCTGCGGCTGCGCCTGGGTCTGCTCTACGTCTACCAGGAGGATCTGGAGGCAGCCCAGCAGCAGTGGCAAGAGGTAGTCGATCCAGAACGTCCCTTGGAGCTGGAATCCGGCCAGAAGAGGGTGGCACAGGTTTTACAAGGGCTGTGGGGAACGCCACGGCGCATCTTGCCAGAGGCCGAGGTGCAAATCCGCAACCACCTGGACGGTTGGTTTGAGGCGGTGGCCCTGCAGCAGCTCTACCGGCTGCAACAGCGCAGCGACAGCCTCAATGCCCTCAACCAGCAGCAGGAAAAATTGGCCTTGGCAGCCCTGTTCCGGCTGGCGGTGGTGGGCGGGATCCCGCTGCTGGGGGCGCTGCTGGGGCTGGTGCTCTTGTTGGGCTGGCTGGGCTGGAGCTTCTGGCGCCAACGTCCTCTTGTGGGCCCGCCGTGGGAGGTGCCTTGGCCGGGGATCGGGGCGCAGGCGGTCCTGACCGGTTGGTTTTTGGGTTTCATTCTCCTCAATGCGCTGGTGCCTCGCCTTTACACGGTCGGGCTCGGCCTGGGGACGCAGCAGCTCAGCCCTTGGCATCAGGCGGTGGCCCTGTTTCTCACCTACAATGCGGGCGCTCTGCTGGGGGCGGCGCTGTTGTACCGGCTTCTTCGGCTCTATCCCGGTTGGCAGAAGGTGCTGCAGGTGCGGCTGTGGGGCCCTTGGATCCTCTGGGGCCTGGGCGGCTACTGGGCGGCCCTGCCTTTGGTGGTGCTGGCAGCGGCGCTGTCGCAGTTGCTGCTGCCCCAGGCAGGGGGCGGGAACCCCATCTTGCCTCTGCTGCTGGAGAGCCATGGCTGGGGGGCGCGCTTGGTGTTTTTGGCCGTGGTGTCTGTCTGTGCCCCTGTTTTTGAGGAGGTGCTGTTCCGGGGCTTTTGGCTGCCGACGCTGAGCCGCTACTTGCCGATGGGGGCTGCCATCTTGCTCAGCGCCTTCACCTTTGCCCTTGCCCACCTCAACCTTTCCGATCTGTTGCCTTTGACCATGCTGGGGGTGGTGCTGGGGGTGGTGTACAGCCACAGCCGCAACCTGCTGGCCCCCATCCTGTTGCACAGCCTCTGGAATACGGGATCCCTGGTCACGCTGCTGGTGTTGGGGGGCGCTTCCTGAGGGGAGTTTGGCCTACTTTTTCTTGCCGAAGAGGCGGCTCCAGAAGCCGCCGCTATCCTCTTTGCGCGGCGGTGGCACGATTTTCTGGGCCTGGGAGGTCTGACGGCTGGCCGAGGGAACGGGAACCGGCTGTTGGGTGGTGACCTGCTGCAGCCAGCGGCGCACCTCGGCCATCAACTCGGCGTTGGCCGGCTCGAGGCGGCTCGCCTGCAGGAAGTCGGCCTTGGCCATGCCAGCGTTGCCCTGCTTGAGGTGGGCGATACCTCGGTGCAGATAGTAACGGGCCACGTTGGGCTGGGCGCTGATGGCGAAGTTTAAATACTGGATGGCAACCCGGTACTGCTTGCGCTCGATCATGTCCAGCGCCTGCAGGAAGCGGGTCTCAGCGGGGCTAAGTTGCGGGGTTGGGGGCGAAGGAGGGGCGGGCTGGACAGGGGGAGCGGTGGGTGGAGCAGCCGGGATCCCGCCCAAGGTGGTGCGGCTGGGGGAAGGGGTTGGGATCCCCGTCGGGGTGGTGGTTTTGGCAGCAGGGGCGGGGATCCCTTTGTAGCCGGCCTTGAGCAGCAGGTAGGCTAGGTTGAGCTCGCTCAACTGCTCGGTTTTCTCCAGCAGGGTGGCCATAGAGCTGTATTGCTCTTTGGCCAGCTTCTCCACCCGCCGGACATATTCTTCCTGCCAATCGGCGCGCTCGGCCAGGTCTTTGACAGCTTCTCCAGTGGGCCACAGATCGGGGGGTGGCGACTCCAGCAGGCGTTGAACGCGCAGCTTGAGCACAGTCTCATATTCTGACCGCTCTCGCTCCTTGGCCAGCACCTCGTTGGCCGGGCTGACCAGCTTGGCGAAGAGGACGTTGGCCCGCTCTGCCCCTTCCGGATCCCCGACAAAGCGATCCGGGTGCAGAGCCTTGGCCGCCTGCAGGTAGCCGCGTCGGATCCCTTTGGCATCGGCGGTGAGGGGCACGCCCAAGATGGCGAAATGGTCGGTCTCGTAGCGGGCTAGCCCTCGGGTGAGGCGGGGGACATCAGAGTTGGATCCCATAGTTGCCACTTCTCCAAGATGCGTTGCAAAGTTCCGTTTTCGGTCAGGACTGCGATCGCCCCATCCACGGCTTCCTTCAGGGAAGGATGCTGTGAGGATACCACGCCCACCAAAGGAATCGGGAACAGAGGCGGCCCCGCCAGGCGCAGCCGGGATCCCGCCTGGCGCAGGCTCAGGGCGGCAACGGGCTGATCGACGAGCACCGCATCCAACTGGCCAGCCTGGAGCTGGGCAAACAAGCGATCCGGGTTGCTGGTGGCAAAAAGACGAATGGCGTTGCCCCGCCTCTCGTTGTACGCCTCCAACAGAGCGGCTCCCGTACTGTTAACTACAATGCCCACTTTGCGGCCAAAGAGTTGCGACAGCGCCTCAATGGGAGCTTCCTCTGGCCCGGGATCCCGTACCACCAAGCGCTGCGGGCTGAGGTAGTAGGGTCGGGTGGCGAGAAACTGCTGCGGATCCAAGCCCAAAGCTTCCCGCGCCCCCCAGATGAGATCCACCTCATCCGCTTGCAAAGCCGCCAACTGCTCGCTCCAAGCCACATAGACGGGCTCCACTCGCACCTGCAGCGTCTGGGCAAGCGCCTCCAGGATATCCCACTCGAAGCCGGCGTAGGTTTGCCGCTCCAGGTCAGTGTAGAGGTAAGCCGGGCCCAGGCTGGGATCCAGGCCAACCCGGATGCGCCCCCGCGCCTGAATCTCGGCCCAACGGGAATCGGGAACCTGTGCTCGCTCGCTGGCAGGAGCGGGCAGGGTCGGCTTTGGGGCAGGCTGAGGGTAGGCCGGGATCCCCAAGAGCAGCGCCAGGCCAAACCCTGCCGCCCAACAACGACGCCGGAGCTTTTTCCCGGCCAAGTTATCTCCCTTGCCTTGCGAAAGAGCCATGAGGGCCTTTGCGTAAACCTTACCCAATTTTCGCCTGATCTTTACCTGATCTTTAAACTTTGGCCGTTTTGCTCCCCAGACCGGCGATCCCGCCGCATGGGGAAGGAGATCGGCAGAGGGCTGACCTGGGCCAGTTCTTCCTGAAGAGCAGCGTGTAGCCAGCCGTTGCTGGCCAGCAGGCGGCCACTGTACACATCCACCGGGCTGCCATCGTAGGCGGTGACCTTGCCGCCCGCCTCTCGCACCAAGACAATCCCGGCGGCAATGTCCCAGGGGGAGAGGCCCCGCTCCCAATAGCCGTCCAACTGGCCGGTGGCCACGTAGGCCAAGTCCAGGGCAGCCGATCCACCTCGCCGCACTCCCTGGGTGAGGTGGGTGAAGTGGCAGAACTCGGCGTAGTTGTTGTCGGGGGTTTCGCGGCGGTCGTAGGCAAAGCCGGTAACTAAGAGGCTGTGGGAGAGTTCAGTTGTGGAAGAGACGCGGATGGGCTGGCGGTTGCGGGTGGCGCCCATCCCTTGTACGGCGCGAAAGAGATCCCCGCGAAAGATGTCGTAGATCACCCCCAGCACCGGCTCCCGCCCCTCCAGCAGACCAATAGAGACGGCAGCAAAGGGATAGCCATGGGCAAAGTTGGTGGTGCCATCGAGGGGATCGATCATCCAGGCGTAGGCGCCCTGCGGGGATCCCTGCTGGCCGGATTCTTCCGTCAAGATCACATCTTCGGGGAAGTGCCGCCTTAAGATTTTCAAGATAAGCTCCTCGGAAGCGCGATCCGCTGCTGTTACCAAGTCGCCCGGACGTTTCTCCTCAATGGCAAGGGTGCCCCCCACGTAACTGCGCAGCAAAGCCCCTGCCTCCAGGGCCGCCTCTGTGGCCACATCTAACCGACGCAACAGGGCCTCCGTCACACCCACACCTCAAGGCTACAAACCTGCTACCCAGAATAGCCCGCCCGCGGCCAAGGCTGTGGCTCCCAAGGGATCCCTTAAAACGGGAATAGCTCCGACCTGAACCCAAACCCAATTTTTCCAATTTTTTTTAGGAAAAGGGAGTATCTCCAAGGCTGCCTGTGGTGTATAATAGTGTACATTAAGGCCTATGAGTTTTCCACCAGCCCGCCAACGCCGGGGGGATGTTGGGTGTCTCCTAGTTTCTGGGAACTCTAGGGTTCAGGGAGTTGGACTGGAAGAGCCAGGCTGCCGGGCAGGTAGTTGAGCGTCGAGGAGGAAACGCTGTTGCCCCAGAGCTACGACGATTTTTTTACCTCTACTACGGCAGTGGGCAGAGGCCATCTGTCCGGCAGTCAGGACTTCGATCTGCCGTTGGATCTGTTCGACCAAGTCCCGCAGCAGCCGGTGTCTCACCCGGAGTTCACCCTGTCCGTCTGCCATCCTGTGCGGCCCTGCAGCTACATCCTGCGGGAGAGCATTTACACGATCGGACGGGATCCCTCCAATGCCATCCAGATTGTCAACCGCTTCGTCTCCCGCCGCCACGCCTATTTGGTGCGAGTGCCCACCAAGTCCAATCGCACAGGATTTACGTATTGTCTAGTCGACGGCAACCGCAAGGGGCAGTCCAGCACCAATGGGGTGTTCGTCAACGGCACGCGGGTAGCTACCCACTACTTGAGGAGTGGCGATGTTATCTACTTTGGGCCGGAGATCCGCGCCTACTTCTTCGAGGTGGCCCGCATTCCCCCTCTGCCCAACCCTTTTGAGGTCAACCCTGACCTCGGCAAAGGATCCAACTTGGTTCCTGAGGAGATGAGAGGTGGCCGCAGCCTGTTGACAGATCCAAGGTTGCATCGCTAAAGTAGTCAAGCAGTGTAAATTGGGGCATCGCCAAGCGGTAAGGCAGCGGGTTTTGGTCCCGCCATTCGGTGGTTCGAATCCATCTGCCCCAGTCTTAAGCTGGGCTAGGTCTGCTTGAGACAGCAGAAGGCTTTTTTGGGCAGTTCCCCTTCGCTGATTCGGGAACTTCCCGCTAGGCGCAAGGGTACGCTTTTTGCATTGCTGGCGCGAAGACTTTGGCCAGCAGAGGGCCAATCCGTCAACCTAGCGCAGTCGGCTTAGGGGAGAGGGTGGACAATCGGCCTGGGAGGGAAAGGGAGCCGAATGAGCAGTGCTTGCCGATCCTTGATGGTCGTGGGGACTTCTTCCCACGTGGGCAAAACCCTTTTGGTAGCTGCCCTCTGTCGCCTTCTCAAAAAGGCGGGGAAGAAGGTTGCCCCTTTCAAGGCCCAGAACATGTCGCTGAATGCCTACGTCACCCCGGAGGGCCATGAGATTGCCTATGCGCAGGCTCTGCAGGCTTGGGCCGCCGGGATCCCGCCCGCGGTGGAGATGAACCCGATTTTGCTCAAGCCGCAGGGCAACCTGACTTCCCAGGTCGTCCTCAACGGCGTGGCAGTAGATACCTGTCGCGCCGGCGAGTACTACGAGCGCTGGTTTGCGCCGGCCTGGGAGGCGGTGAAAACGGCCCTGGCCCGCTTGCAACAGCAGTACGAGTGGATTATCTGCGAGGGGGCAGGCAGCCCGGCGGAGGTAAACCTCAAACACCGGGATCTGGCCAACACGCGGGTGGCTTTGCATCTGGGATCTCCCACCTGGCTGGTGGCGGACATCGACCGGGGTGGGGCGCTGGCCCATGTGGTGGGCACCCTGCAGTTGCTAGAGCCGGCCGAGCGGGCCCTGATTCGCGGCATTGTTATCAACAAGTTTCGCGGCGCGCGGGAGCTGCTGCAGCCTGGCCTCGATTGGCTGGAGAACTACACCGGGATCCCCGTGGTCGGAGTTCTGCCCTGGCTGGACTGGACGCTGCCGCAGGAAGATTCGCTGGGCCTGGAGGCCGGCCCCCACCTCTGGGAAGTTCGCCGTCCCCGGCGGGGAGACCGGCTGGAGATTGCCGTGGTTCGCCTGCCCCAGGTGGCCAATTTCTCTGACTTCGACCCCTTGCTAGCAGAGCCCAGCGTCCATCTGCGCTGGGTTGGCCCTGGCCAGAGCCTGGGATCCCCCGATGTGGTCATCCTGCCCGGCAGCAAAACCACCCTCAAGGATCTGCTGGTGCTGCGCCAGAGTGGCCTAGCCGACCAACTGCGCCACTATTCCGGCCACATTGTTGGCATCTGCGGCGGGCTGCAGATGTTGGGACAAACCATCGCCGATCCTGAAGGCCGAGAGGGAGTTGCCGGCACCTACCCCGGGTTGGGCCTCTTGCCGCTGACCACTGTCTTGCAACCCACCAAGGTCACCCAGCAGGTGCAAACACAAAGCCGCTGGCCTGCCACCACCCCCGTCCAGGGGTATGAGATCCACCAAGGATCCACCCAGGCCAATTCCTCAGGCTGCCTGCCAATCTTTGAGCAAGAAGGCTTGGGTTGGCGGGATCCCACAGGCCGGGTCTGGGGCAGCTATCTGCACGGCCTCTTCGACAACCACCGCTGGCGGCGCCACTGGCTAAACGAGCTGCGCCGCCAAAAAGGCTGGGATCCCTTGCCGGAGTTGGACGGCCACTATGCCCAGCAACGCGAAGAACTGCTGGATCGTCTGGCAGAGGCCTGGCGGCCTCATCTGGATTGGCATCAGCTCCTGGAATAGGCCGGGGCCATTGCCAAGGTCTGCAAGAGTAGCTGTATTCTAGACAGGAATTTCCTTCCCCCTGACCTATGCGGCTTCTGGTTACCGGCGGCGCGGGCTATATCGGCAGCCACACCTGTAAGGCCCTGGCAGCCCACGGCCACCTGCCAATTGCCTACGACAACCTGGTTTACGGCCACCCTTGGGCCGTTCGCTGGGGGCCTTTGGAAATCGGCGACATTGCCGACCGCCAGCGGCTGGATCAGGTCATTCGGCAGTATCGGCCCGAAGGGGTGATTCACTTTGCCGCCTATGCCTACGTGGGCGAGTCGGTCAAGGATCCGGGCAAATACTACCGCAACAACGTGGCCGGATCCCTGACCTTGCTGGAGGCCATGCGGGATCACGGGATCCCCTACCTTGTCTTCTCCAGCACCTGTGCCACCTACGGCGTGCCGGAGCAGATCCCGATCCCGGAAACCCACCCCCAGCGCCCCATCAACCCCTACGGCCAGAGCAAGCTGGTGGTGGAGCAGATGCTGCGGGACTTCCAGACCGCCCACGGGATCCGGTTTATCAGCCTGCGCTACTTCAACGCCGCCGGCGCCGATCCCGACGGAGAAATCGGCGAAGCCCACGACCCCGAAACCCACCTCATCCCCTTGGTGCTGGAAGTCGCCGCCGGCCAACGCCCCCACATCACTGTTTTTGGCGACGACTACGACACCCTCGATGGCACCTGTATCCGCGACTACATCCATGTCGCCGACCTGGCGCAGGCCCATGTGTTGGCCTTAGAAGCGCTGGCGTCTGGCCAGCCTGTGCAGGCAGCCTACAACCTGGGCAATGGCCAGGGCTTCTCTGTTCAGGAGGTGATCGCCACGGCAGCAGCGGTAACTGGAAGACAGATCCCGGTGCAAGTTGGAGCCCGTCGACCGGGGGATCCCCCCTGCTTGGTGGGCGATGCCACGGCCATCCAGCGGGATCTCAACTGGCAGCCCCGCTATGCCGACTTGGCCGAGATCCTGCAGACAGCTTGGCGCTGGCACCAAAGGCGGCCCTATTTTGCCAAGGCCACACCGCCGCTCCGGGGGGCTTGACCCAACTGGGATGGCGATCCGAGGATCCAGCGGTACGATCAGGGGAGGTCGACGCCTAGAGCTTGCTTCCGATGGAGGAAAAGACCGCCCCCGATACCCTGGCGGTTGTCATGACCACCGTGGGATCCGAAGCCGACGCCCATCGTTTGGCGCACACTCTGGTGGCCGAGCGCTATGTGGCCTGTGCCCAGGTGCTGCCGCCGATCACCTCCTACTACCGCTGGCAGGGATCCCTGCAGACAGAGAAAGAATACTTGCTGCTGCTTAAGTTGCCCAGCAGTGCTTATCCCCGCCTGGAACCGCGGCTGCGGGAGCTCCACCCCTACCAGGAGCCGGAGATCCTGGCTCTGCCGGCTGCTCAGGTAAGCGCTACCTATCTGGCGTGGGCCCGAGAGCAGGTAGGCTAAGAAGAGCGGTACCCTCTCTAGCATGATTGCCCTCTACCCCGGCAGCTTCGACCCCATCACCTTTGGGCACCTCGACATCATCGAGCGGGCCAGCCGTCTGTTTTCCAAAGTCATCGTTGCAGTCCTGAAAAACCCCAACAAGACGCCTCTGTTTACTCCTGAGCAGCGGCAAGCCCAGATCCTCCTCTCTGTTGCCCACCTAAAAAACGTTGAGGTCGACACCTTTTCCGGCCTGACGGTGGCCTACGCCCGCCAGCGAGGGGCAAAAGTCATTGTGCGCGGCTTGCGGGTGCTATCTGACTTTGATGTCGAGCTGCAGATGGCCCACACCAACAAGCTCCTGGCTCCTGAGTTGGAAACCCTTTTCCTTGCGACTGCCAGCGAGCACAGCTTTGTCAGTAGCAGCTTAGTTAAGGAAGTGGCCAAGCTAGGCGGCCCCATTGACCACCTGGTACCCCCGCCGGTGGCTCAAGATCTGCGGGAGCGTTTCCCCTTAACTTGATCCGCTCTGTCCCCAACTACGAAAACAGGGCCTTGAGCTCTTGCAGTGTCTTTCTCACCTTGGCCTGGGCAGCTTCCACCTCTGGTTGGTCGTAGGCTTTGGCGGCAAAGTCCAGTTCTTCCAAGCTGCGGCCCATTTCCTTGGCCAAGCGCAGCATCTCCCGCTTTTGCTGCTGGGGCAAGGTGTTTGCCAGGCTGGTTAGGGTCTTGCGGGTCAGGCCCATCGGCCCGTGAAGGTAGGAGCGGATCTCCAGCCAATCCTCAGCGTCCACCAGGCTCTGCAGCCGCTCTACGTGTTGCTCTAGCTGCTGTAGCTCTCGGGGCAAGGCGGCAGCCGCCTGGACAGGAAGGGATCCCAGCCACAGGCCCAACGTTAGGATGGCAAGTAGCAGCAAACTGCGCCAGCGACGCATCATCCTCCACCTCCCACCTGTCTTCACCGGCTTGACTCTTGGCCATTACTTCCTCAGCAACCATATAATAGTGTACCTGTTGACTGCCCTCCAGCCCTTGGCTGCTCGGAGGAGAAAAGAGCAAATCGGTTAGCCTAGAACTGTAAAAGAATGTAAACGGCGCTCCCATGCAACGCATCATCCTCATGACTGGCAAGGGAGGGGTCGGCAAGACCTCGATGGCGGCAGCAACCGGCTGGCGTTGTGCCGAGCTTGGCCTAAAAACCCTGGTGCTGAGCACCGATCCGGCCCACTCCCTGGCCGACAGTTTCGACCAACCTTTGGGCCACGAGCCGGTGGAGGTCAAACCCAACCTCTGGGGAGCAGAGCTAGACGCCCTGCAGGAGCTGGAGCTGAACTGGGGATCCGTCAAGACCTACATCACGCAGGTGTTGCAGGCCCGCGGGCTGGATGGCGTGCAGGCGCAGGAGCTGGCGGTGCTGCCGGGGATGGACGAGATCTTCGCCCTGGTGCGGGTCAACCGTCACTACGACGAGGGCAAGTTTGATGTGCTGATTATCGACTCGGCTCCCACCGGTACGGCCTTGCGCCTTTTGAGCCTGCCCGATGTTTCCGGCTGGTACATGCGCAAGTTCTACAAACCTTTGCAGGGGTTGGCGCGGGTGCTGCGCCCCATTGCCGAGCCGATTGTAAAAGGGCTAACCGGGATCCCCCTGCCGGATGACCAGGTGCTGGATGCCCCCTACGAGTTCTACCAGAAGATCGAGCGGCTGGAGCGCATCCTCACCGACAACCGCATCACCTCGGTGCGCCTAGTCACCAACCCCGAAAAGATGGTGATCAAGGAGTCGCTGCGGGCCCATGCCTACCTCAGCCTCTACGGCGTCGCCACCGATTTGGTGATTGCCAACCGCATTTTGCCGGAAGGGGTGGTGGATCCCTACTTTGCCGCCTGGAAGGCCGCCCAGCAGAAATATCGCCAGGAGATCCACGAGAACTTTGCCCCCCTGCCGGTGGTGGAGATCCCGCTTTACCCAGAGGAGCTGGTGGGGTGGGACGCCCTGGCCCGCCTGAAAAAGGATCTCTGGGGGGATCGCAACCCGGCGGAGGTGTTCTACGCCGAGCAGACGATGAACGTGGCTAGCGACAACGGCCAGTACCGCCTGGATCTGTACTTGCCCGGGATCCCAAAAGAGCAGGTGGAGCTGAGCAAAACTGGCGACGAGCTCAACATCCGCATTGGCAACCACCGCCGCAACCTGGTGTTGCCCCAGACCCTGGCCGCCATGAAGCCGGCCCGTGCCAAGATGGAGGAAGATTACCTGCGCATCCATTTTGCCGCCTGAAGCCGCAGGGCAGTGTCCTGCTTGCCGTTTGCCAAAAAGTAGGCTTGTTGGAGTTGTTCCTGGTCGAGAGTGGGCATATTTGCAGGACGGGAGGAACTCTGGCTGGAAGAGAGCCCACGGAGGGGTGGGGAAGCGCCTTCATCTAGCTGTAGCCCTCTTCGGGCAAGGAGTTGGGCAGCAGCCTGGTTGGCCTCCATCGGTTGGGCCTATTCTCCAACCGCTTGCCCTACACCGTCCAGCTTGAGCCATGCTGATCATCAAGGTCACCTCCTTGGGAGGTTGCTCTTCTGGCCCAGCGAGGGCCCCTTTTTCGCTTCCTGAGGACTGTTGCGGGAGGTCATGATGCCCCATTCCATGAGCCGAGCAGAGACCCTAGCTCCCATCCATGTGGTGGGTGGGGGGCTGGCGGGGACAGAAGCCGCCTGGCAGATTGCCCAGTTGGGGGTGCCCGTCATCCTGTCGGAGATGCGCCCTGTGCGGCAGAGCCCGGCCCACCATACGGATCTACTGGGAGAGCTGGTGTGCAGCAATTCCTTCGGGGCCCTAGCCAGCGACCGGGCGGCAGGGCTGCTTAAGGAAGAGCTGCGCCAACTGGGATCCCTGGTCATCGCCACCGCCGATCGCCACGCCGTGCCGGCAGGGGGAGCCCTGGCCGTGGATCGGGCCCGCTTTAGCCAGGCCCTAACGGAAGCCATCGCCAACCATCCCCTCATCACCCTGCGCCGGGAGGAGGTGACCGGGATCCCGGAAGGGATAGCCGTCCTCTGCACGGGCCCGCTGACCAGCGAGCCCTTAGCTAAGGCGCTGCAAGCTTTTACGGGCCTGGAATACCTGAGCTTTTTTGACGCTTCCAGCCCCATTGTTACCGGGGATTCCCTCAACCGGGCGGTGGTGTTTCAGGCTTCCCGCTACGACAAGGGGGAAGCGGCCTACCTCAACTGCCCCATGACCGAGGCGGAGTACGAGCGCTTCTGGCAGGCGCTGGTGGAGGCAGAACAGGTGCCCCTTAAGGATTTTGAAAAAGAGGAGCGCAAGTTTTTCGAGGGCTGCCTGCCCATCGAAGAAATGGCCCGCCGCGGCAAAGATACTCTCCGCTTTGGGCCCCTGAAGCCGGTGGGGCTGGTGGATCCGCGCACAGGATCGCGGCCCTATGCGGTGGTGCAGTTGCGCCAGGAGGACAAAGCGGGCAAGCTGTGGAACCTGGTGGGCTTTCAAACCAATTTGAAGTGGGGAGAACAGCAGCGGGTCTTTCGCCTCATCCCTGGCCTGGAGGCGGCGGAGTTTGTCCGCTTTGGCGTGATGCACCGCAACACCTTTTTGAATTCGCCGCAGCTTCTGTTGCCTACGTTGCAATTTCGCCGCCGGCCAACGCTGTTGGCTGCCGGCCAGTTGGTGGGCACCGAAGGCTACGCCTGTGCCGTGGCAGGAGGGTGGCTGGCCGGACAGAACGCCGCCCGCCTGGCCCTGGGGCTGTCTTTGATCACGCTGCCGCCGGAGACGATGATGGGATCCCTGTTTCAGTTCATCAGCAGCGCCGATCCCAAGCACTTCCAGCCCATGCCGGCCAATTTTGGCCTCCTGCCGGAGCTGGAGGGGCAAAAAGTTCGCAGCAAACAAGAGCGCTACGCCCGCTACCGGGATCGCGCCTTGGCTGCTCTGGCGGCCACAGGCCTGGTGCGCCAGGCGCAAACTGCCTGAGTTCCCAACCCTGCAGGCGCAAACGGCCAGCTAGCCTGGAATAAAAGGAGGGATCCCGTGCCCATCCTGGTCGTCAACGCCGGCTCCAGCAGCCTCAAGTCCTCTCTCTTTGCAACCGTTGAGGGCAAGGTGGAGGCCACCCCCCTCTGGCAGGCGCAGGTGGACTTTGCCTACCAGTCCGGCCAAGTCTTGATTCAAACTCGGCGGCGGGGCGGCCCCTGGGAATCTTTTCCCCCCCTTGCCCCAGAAGCCGGCATTAGCGGTTTGGCTCCCCTCTTTCAAAGCCTCTGGCAGGGGGAGGGATCCCCGTTGGCCACAGCGGCTGAGATCAAGGCCATTGGCCACCGGGTGGTGCATGGGGGATCCCTCTATCGCCAGCCCACCTTGATTACGCCCGAGGTGGAACAGGCCATCGAGCAACTAAGCCCCCTGGCACCGGCTCACAATCCCCCTGCTCTTGAGGGCATTCGCCTCCTGCGCCAACTGTTGCCTGGGATCCCGCAGGTGGCTGTCTTCGACACCGCTTTTCACCAGCAGATGCCTGCGGCAGCCGCCCTCTATCCTCTTCCCTACGCCTGGGCCGAGCAAGGGATCCGCCGCTACGGCTTCCACGGCATCAACCACGAGCACTGCGCCCGCCGCGCCGCTGAGATCCTGGGCCGGCCCCTGGAAGAGCTGCAGCTCATCACCTGCCACCTGGGCAATGGCTGTTCTCTGGCGGCCATTCGCGGGGGCCACAGCGTCGACACCACCATGGGCTACACCCCCCTGGAGGGCCTGATGATGGGATCCCGCTCCGGCTCGGTGGATCCGGGGATCCTCATCCACCAGTTGCGCCGGGGCATGGACGTGGAGGAGCTGGATCGGATCTTGAACCGGGAATCGGGCTTGCAGGGCGTGTCCGGCCTCAGCAGCGACATGCGAGTGATCCTGGAAGCCATGCAGGCAGGCCATGCCCGCGCCGAGCTGGCCTTTAACCTCTTCATCCACCGCCTGCGCAGCCAGATTGGGGCCATGCTCATGAGCCTGGATCGGCTGGATGCTTTGGTCTTCTCCGGCGGCATCGGGGAAAACGCGGCGCCGGTACGGGCCGCAGCCTGTGCCAACCTAGGCTTTTTGGGGATCCAGATCGACCCAGTTCTCAACGCCGGATCCCCGCGCAACTGCGACATCAGCACCTCTGATGCTCCGGTGCGGGTGTTGGTCATCTCAGCCCAGGAAGACTGGGCCATTGCCAATGCCTGCCAAAAGCTCCTGCAAGAGGAATAGGCGAAGGAGCTCAGGCTGCTTCTAGCCAGGTTTTCTCCTTTCCAAGGACTGGCTCCGTCGAGACCCTCCCGCCACAATGGAGCCAAAGCCCTGGGCAGGGGAGGATAGGAGGAACCCTCCCTTTCTGCCAAGAGAAGACTTGCAACCCAGCTCATTTGAAGGTAACGGAAACCTATGCAGCCTGCCCAACTCCTGAACAGACGGATCCCCCTGCTGTGGCTCCTGGGCGTCGTTTTGGCGGGATGCGGGGAGACGACCAGCAGCAGCCCCCTGCCCCTGCCGACGCCCCTCCCTCCTCCTTCTCTAACCATCACCGATCTCTCGCCCCGCACCGTCCCCGTAGGGCAAACCCCCACCTTTGTCGTCTCCTTCCGCGTCGAGGCTCCTGCCGGGATCCGCGGATCCAACGCTTTCTTGGCTGCCGTCACCACTCCCCTGGGCAACTTTGTAACCCTAGGGGCTTTCGACGCTTCCCAATTGCCCGGCTGCTTCGTTGGAGCCACCGCCTGTACCGTAACAGGGCTTACCCTGCCCCAGAGCCGCTTTACCGTCACCCAGACGGGATCCCATCAACTCACCATCAGCGTTTTCGATCGCCAGGAGCGGCTGGGCAGCGGCAGCTTTACCTTCAACGGCGTGCTCTAGAGCTCAAAAGCGGAATCCAGCCTTGCTAAGCAAAACGCCACCGAGAATTTGCAAACGCAAGGGGCCTCCTCGTCGCCAGCGCAGACGTTGACAAGGCTTTGCTTCTCTGAGGAGAAAGCCATTTCCAGTAGCCATCAGAACCTCCGGGGTACTCCCGCCACAGCGCAGCTTGGCGGGTGGGGGATAGGAGGTGAGACGAAGGGGTTCAATGCCCCTGAGTCTCACAATCTGG
>NZ_JAOALE010000038.1:0-25452 GCF_047462575.1 Synechococcus sp. 'PEA 65AY6A-5F PE A' | reverse complement strand
GGTTCTTTTGTGGACTGCGTAAGAATCCCCCGCCTTTAGGCGGTGGGAGTGTCAACTTCCTCCCCTCTGGCTGTGGGAGAGGGGCTAGGGGTGAGGGATCCAAAAGACTACAATAGCGCCAGCCCATCCTCAAATCCTCTAAACGGGATCCCTAAGGCCGTGATCTCCCTCAACTTACGGCCCAGCCTGGAGTTGACCGATGAAATCTTTGAACAGCTCTGCCGGCAGAACCCTGAGCTGCGCCTGGAGCGCACCGCCAAAGGGGAGCTAGTGGCCATGGCCCCTGTCAGCAGTGAGAGCGGACTTCGCAATGCCGACCTGCTGGGCCAGCTCTGGCAGTGGAACCGCCGCACGAGCTTAGGACTTGTCTTCGACTCCTCCACGGGTTTTGCCCTGCCCAACGGGGCTATTCGCTCTCCCGATGCCGCCTGGATTGCCAAGGAGCGCTGGCAGCAGCTTACTCCAGGGCAGCGCCGCTGCTTTGCCCCCCTGTGTCCGGATTTTGTCCTGGAATTGCGATCCCCTTCCGACGACCTGGCTGCTTTGCAGGCCAAGCTGCAGGAGTACCTCGAGAACGGATCCCAACTGGGCTGGCTGATCGACCCGGAAAGCCAGCGAGTTTACGTCTATCGCCCCGGCCAGCCCGTCCAAGTTCTGGAGCGCCCAGCTTACCTAGAAGGGGATCCCGTCCTCCCTGGCTTTGTTGCCGATCTCACCCTAGTCTGGGAATAGTTCCCAGGGAACTTGCCTATGATCGCGCTTAACCTACGGCCCAGCCTGGAGTTGACCGATGAAATCTTTGAACAGCTCTGCCGGCAGAACCCTGAGCTGCGCCTGGAGCGCACCGCCAAAGGGGAGCTAGTGGCCATGGCCCCTGTCAGCAGTGAGAGCGGACTTCGCAATGCCGACCTGCTGGGCCAGCTCTGGCAGTGGAACCGCCGCACGAGCTTAGGACTTGTCTTCGACTCCTCCACGGGTTTTGCCCTGCCCAACGGGGCTATTCGCTCTCCCGATGCCGCCTGGATTGCCAAGGAGCGCTGGCAGCAGCTTACTCCAGGGCAGCGCCGCTGCTTTGCCCCCCTGTGTCCGGATTTTGTCCTGGAATTGCGATCCCCTTCCGACGACCTGGCTGCTTTGCAGGCCAAGCTGCAGGAGTACCTCGAGAACGGATCCCAACTGGGCTGGCTGATCGACCCGGAAAGCCAGCGAGTTTACGTCTATCGCCCCGGCCAGCTCGTCCAAGTTCTGGAGCGCCCAGCTTACCTAGAAGGGGATCCCGCCCTCCCTGGCTTTGTTGCCGATCTCAGCTTAGTTTGGGAATAATCTGCCCCGAGCTGCCCTCTTTTTCCACCAGCCCTTAACCGATGGCTATCAGCAACCACGAACTTGACACTCCCACCGCCTAAAGGCGGGGGATTTTGACGCAGTTCAAAAACGAACTCGCAAAGGCGCTGTCAAGATGCCTCTAGATAGTTCCTTGAGGCAAAGCCTCAAGGTTTTGCTTACTATCTATGATCGCGTAAGCGGGACGAAGTCCTTACAAAAGTTCGTTTTTGTTTAGCGTTGCGTAGCGGAACAGCTTACCTCCGAGGAGCGCCATCGCTTTGCCTTCCTAGGCTCGGATTACGCTCCTCTGTGGACGATCTGGTTGCTTTGCAAGCCACGCTGCAGAAGTACCTCGACAACGGCGCCCAACTGGGCTGGCTAATTGACCCGGAAAGCCGAAGAATCTACATCTATCGTCCCGGCCAGCCAGTACAAGTCCTGGAGCGCCCAGCTTATCTGCAAGAGGATTCTCTGGCTTTGCCCTGGATCTCGCAACCCAACTCTGCTCTCAAAATGAGCAAAGCTCTGTATTCCGGAAAACGGTCAAGTATCACACCAGCAAGCAATAATGAGGGCAAGGCCCAGGGATCCCGACGGAGGTAAGCCTATAGGGATGAGATGTGTAGAGCAAACCCCCAGCAAGCGCGTTTGTCTAGAGCCTGGGGTTCCGCTGGTGGCTGCTGGCGTTATTTTCTTTGTGGCGCTGGCTTTGTGTTCCCTGATTTGGCTTTTTCAGGGGGGATCGCCGTTTCACTTGCCATCGGCTTGATCAGGATACAGTCACCTCTGAAGTGGTCTTTCAACCACTGCTGCCTTTACCAAAACAGATCGAGTTTTATTATGATGTAAGAGGAGCCCGAGTCAAAACTGAAACTCGAACAGACTCCGAAGGAGACGAGACAACCTATTACTACGTTACTCTCATAACTCCTGCAGGAGAAACAAAAGCTTGGTCAGCCGCCAGCGAGAGCGACGCTCGACAACTGGCAACCAAGATCCAATCGTTTCGGATGAGTGCAGAGAGTCAGCTCTTGGTGGCCAGCGATAGTTTTAACTCAGGAGATTTGTTTGCTGCACTTCTACTTTCTCTCCCAGCAGGAATGGTAGGTCTATCGCTAATACCTAAGCTAGGAAGCCGTCGGCTGACCTTTGACCGCTCCTTCTACCAGATCTTGGAGGAGCACCTCACTCCCTTTGGAATAAGGGGGCGGAAAGCTTATTCCTTCAGAGATGTTCAGCAAGTTGTAGTTGAGAGGTCAACAGATTCCGATGGCGATAGTTATTTTTCGGTGAAGGTGAATTTGGCATTGGGAGAGCCTTTATTGTACCTAGGCTTTGGTTCTGATGATAGCAAGGCAAGGGCGGAAGGAGAGCAATTGGGCCAGCTTTTGGGGTGTCCGGTAAAGCTGCCGGAGGCAACGTCTTAGGCTCAGTTTATTCTGAGCCCCCACTTGGTTTTTTGGGGACAAGTCTGGCCAAAGCTGAGACAATAACACCTGTCCACACGCTCAAGGGGATCCCCTGTGCTGCCGAAAGCTGCTCTGTGGATTTTGGGCCTGGGCCTGCTTCTGCGCTGCTTGGTGGCTGCTCTGTTGCCACCGGGCTTTGACGAAGCCTACTACTACCTCTACACCCGCCATCTGGACTGGAGCTATTTTGACCATCCGCCGCTGGTGGCCTGGACAACGGGCTTGGGGCCTGTTTTGACGGGGCAGGTGTCGGCTTTTTCGATTCGACTGGGATCCCTGCTGGCCTACACCGGCTCTTCCCTGTTGCTTTACCTGACGGCGACGCGGCTTTTTTCGCCACAGGCGGGGCTGATCACCCTGGCAACCATCAGCATCGCCCCCATTTTCTGGATTGGGTTTGGGGTGCTGACCCTGCCGGATAGCCCGCTGATGGTGTTTACGGCGGCAACCCTGTGGGTGGCTGCCCAGGAGTTTTTTCCGGCTCCCTTGGCGGAGGGGAAATTGGGGGTCTATGGGGCAGCGCGCTACCGACCGGGGCCGCGGCTGGCGCTGATTGGGCTCTTGGTGGGGCTGGCCTGCCTGGGCAAATACCACGGCCTGGCGCTGGGGTTTGGCCTGGTGCTCTTTTGTCTGCTCAGCCCGGCCCACCGCTGCGCTCTTCGGTCGGGATGGGCGCTCTTGGCGGTGGTGGGGTTTTTGGCGGCCTTCAGCCCCGTTTTAATCTGGAACACCCAACAGGATTGGGTCTCCTTCCGCTTCCAGGGGGGGCGAGCAGTGCCGGAGGCAGGGTATCAACTGCAGGAGCTGGGGCTGACGGTGCTGCAGGAGATGGGGTACCTTTTCCCGACCTTGGGGATCCCTCTGCTGGGGCTGAGCTTGGCCGAGGGTGGGCGGGTGGGGCTGGCGCTGGTTCAGGGAAGACGCCTCACGGATCAGGAGCTGAAACAGCTTTTAATCTTGGCCTGTGGGCTGCCGCTGGTGTTGGCTTTTACCTTCATGGGAGGCTACCGGCCCATCCTCCCCACCTGGCCCATGCCGGGGTTTTGGGTGCTGAGCTTGCTGTTGGGATCCCGCTGGGAACGGTGGCCAGGAGCAAGGCAGCTCTTGGCGGGGACGGCGGTGGCAGTGGGCCTGTTGGTGGCAGTGGGGCTGGCCCATGTGCGCTACGGCCTCCTCCAGGATCCCGGCGGGCTGGGCCTGTGGCCGGTGGAACGGGATCCCTCGACTCAGCTGATTGACATCGAACAGTTGCGGCGGCAGTTTCAGACGGATCCCCGCTTGGCCCAGGCTCTTGCAGAGGCGGATTTTATCTTCACCAACGTTTACTTTTTGGGCGGGCAGATCGGCATGGCCTTGGCGCCGCTGACGGAGAAGCCCCTCACCTGCCTGGATGAAGATCTGCGCGGCTTTGCCTTTTGGTCCCAACCTGAAGACTGGCTGGGCAAAGATGGGCTGCTGGTCACCTCCCAGCTGTTTTGGCCAAGAGCAGGGATCCAGGCTGTCTACGGCACCTACTTTGAACAAATTGAGCCAGTGGCAGAGGTTCCCCTGCGGCGGGCGGGCGCGGTGGCGCAAACCTTTCAGGTGTACCTGGCTCGGCAGATGCGCCAACCCTATCCCCGTCCCTACTCCCGCTTGCGCTAGCAGCCACAGCGAGATACCTTTGGGTTCAACGCAAGAAAAGACAGTCTGGAGAGCATTAGGCAAATTTTGGGCAGCAAGGTTATTCGGTTGGATCTCTAGGAAAGCATACTGGTACTTTGACGACGAATCTAAGGGCATCTAGGCCGAGGCCTTTGTGAGAGGGATGAGCGAAATGCTGGGTAAGCCAACTCATCAAGGCCGGCTTGCTCACCCCGGAAGACTGCGAGCCGTCGCCGGATGGAGCATGGGATCCCTGGCCAAAAAGCTGTTTTTGGGTGAGCTGGAGCGCCGCTTCTGCGAGCCTTTGCTTTACCCTCCGCAATCGCGTCGCCTAGCCCTGAGCCAAATCGTGCTGGAGCAAGCCCGCTGGCTGGGCCGTTGCCTGGTGAGCGGCAACCTAGAGTACGAAGCAATGGAGCTGCGCTGAGGCTATGGTTGGTTTGCTACGACGTGGTGGACGATAAGCGCCGACAACAGTTGGCCAAGCGCCTGGAACAGTGCTGCCAGCGAGCGCAATACTCCGTTGTTGAATGCCCCCTGGACACTGCCGAGCTGGAAAAGTCGTGGCTGCCTCTGCTCAACCTCGAGGAAGATAGCCTGCAGGCCTACCCTCTGGATGCCACCGCCAAACGACGTACCAAGGTCTTCGGCGGGCCTCTCCCCTACGAGCCGCCGGACTACCTTATTTTGTGAGGTTCTCAGCTTAGCCGAGATTGTAAAGTTTTGGGGCCGATCCATCGGGGGGAGCCATTGCTAGCTTTTTTTGCGGGTGCCATAAGATCTAGTAGCTTTTGCCGGGATTGGCGGGAAAATGCAGCATGACGTCCCCAAAAGAGCGAATTTTCTGAGTTGCGCTTATTCGGGGAAGCGAGGTTAACATCTGTGGCGGGAAGTCTCGGTACTTCCTCGCGAGCGCACCTTGAAAACCTCATGAGTTCAGGCTTTTCCGGGAGTAGGGTTGATCCCTACCTTTTCCCCGCAAGGGGAAGGGGTTGGATTTGGTGACAGATTGAGAACTGTCCTGGGGGTGTCTTGGGAAAAAGCCCAAGTTTACTAGACTGTAAATGTGATTTAGGGTACAGATTTATGACTACTGTCTCCGCTGCTGCTACCCCCGCTGGGACGACGCTGCTCGACATCTGGCAAGTCCTGGCCGAAAAGTTTGCCGATTACACTGCCCTCAGGGATCCCCATGCCCAGCCGGTCTTTGAGATTTCTTACGGGCAGCTCTTTCGCCGCATTCAGATCTTGGCTGCCGGTTTGCAGGCTTTGGGCATTCGGCCTGGGGATCGGGTAGCCATTTTTGCCGACAATTCCCCCCGCTGGCTGATGGCAGATCTGGCCACGCTGTTTACGGGAGCGGTCAATGTGCCGCGCAGCGCCGTGGCGGATCCGGCGGAGCTGGGCTACATTTTGCGCCATTCCGGCAGCACCGCTTTGATTGCCCAGGATGCGAAGACCCTAAGCCGGGTGCGGCCGGTTGTGCAGGAGCTGGGCCTGGAGCGGCTGCTGTTGCTTTCCGATGAAGAAGAGCCGGGGGTATTGAATTTTTCTCAGTGGCTGCAAAAAGGCCGGGAGCGCCGCTACGAGCCGCCGCGGCTGGAGCGATCCCAGTTGGCCACCATCATCTACACTTCCGGGACCTCCGGTCGGCCCAAGGGGGTGATGCTCAGCCACGGCAACCTGATGCACCAGGTGGAAAACTTGCATGTGGTGGTGCAGCCCCGGCCTGGGGATAAGGTGCTGACAATTCTGCCCACCTGGCACTCCTACGAGCGGGCCTGTGAGTATTTTCTCCTTAGTCGCGCCTGCACGTTGGTTTACACCAACCCTCGCTTTATCAAGCAAGATTTTCAACAGGAGCAGCCCCACTATCTGGTGGCGGTGCCCCGCATCTGGGAGACCGTTTACGAAGGGATCCAGCGGCAATTTAAGGAAAAAAGCCCCCTGATGCAGCGGCTGATCCGCACCTTGATGGCGGCCAGCGAAGGCTACGTGCTCGCCGGGCGGATTGCCGGCAACCGGTCGATTTTACACTACGGCGTCAGCCCGTGGGTGCGCCTGGGGGCCCGCCTGCAACAGGGGCTGCTCTGGCCTGTCCACCGCCTGGCCGATGCGCTGATCTACCGCAAGGTGCGGCAGGCTTTGGGCCCCAATTTTCAACAGGCCATCAGCGGCGGCGGATCCCTGCCCGCCTACCTGGATCTGTTTTACGAGGTGGTGGGCATTTCCATCCTCAATGGCTACGGCCTCACGGAAACCTCGCCGGTGCTGTGCGCGCGGCGTCCTGACAACAACGTGCGCGGCACGGCGGGCCCCCCCTTGCCAGGGACGGAGTTTCGCATCGTGGATCCGGAGACGCGGCAGCCGTTGCCCCCTGGCGAAAAAGGGCTGATCCTGGCGCGGGGGCCGCAGGTGATGATGGGCTACTACAACAATCCGGAAGCGACTGCCAAGGTGCTCAGCCCCGACGGCTGGTTTGAAACAGGGGATCTGGGCTGGCTCACCCCCGACGGACAACTGGTGATCACCGGCAGGGCCAAGGACGTGATCGTGCTGCTTAACGGCGAAAATGTCGAGCCGCAGCCGCTGGAAGATGCCTGCCTGCAATCCCCCTACATCAGCCAGATCGTGATCGTCGGGCAAGACCAAAAGAAACTGGCCGCCCTCATCTACCCCAACCTCGATGCCCTTAAGGCTTGGGCCGCTGAGCAAGGGATCCCGGCTGCGGAGGCCGAGCTCTTGGGCCACCCGCAGGTGCGCACGTTGATTTTGCAGGAGGTGCGGGCCCGCATCCAAGAGCGTCCTGGCTACCGGCCCCACGAGCAAATTGCCGACTTCCGCTTTTTGCCAGAGCCCCTGAGCGTGGAAAACGGCCTCATGACCCAGACGCTGAAAATTAAGCGTAACCCGGTGGCCGAGCGCTACGCCCACCTCATCCAGGAGATGTATCCGACAGGGAGCTAAGTTTGGGATCCCCGCTGTTGCTCCAGGTAGCGCCGGAAGGTCTCCGGGGGAATGGCCCCCCGGTAGGCGCCGCAGTAGTAGAGGGTGAGCACCGCCTTGTAGGCCCAATCGGTCGGCACCACGTCTGGGAAGGGGCTGGGCAAGGTGTCTGCCTGGTTGGCGGCGCAGGCTTGCAAGATCTGCTCTGTAGTGAGCTGTTCGGCCAGATCGGGGGGCAGCTCCCGCAGGTTGGCCTGGGCAAAAGCCGCTCCAGATAGGCTCAAACTGGAGAGAGCTGCCCCCACAAGAGCTGGGGTGAAGAGGTGTTGCACTTTCATTGGGAAATGAACGACGAGGAGAAATCGGCCGGGTATGTCCCTTCTCTAGGGTAGTACGGACGAAAAGAGCGTTTGGATCTGGATAGAAGTCTCAGACGCTCTGTTCCCAGATTAAGATGCAAAAAACCCCGGAAGCAAAAGGAGGGGACAGGATCCCCGAACGGCCAATTCTCTCTTTACGGGGGTGATGAAGTGTTGAAAGCGCGATAGGTCGAGGCCGATGAGCTCATCCAAAAGGCCGAGTTTTGACAGCCTGGATCCGCCGGATCCAAAGCTAATCGATGCCTGTGTGCACTGTGGGTTTTGTCTGACCACCTGCCCCAGCTACCGCGTCCTCGGCAAGGAGACAGACTCGCCGCGGGGGCGCATCTACCAGATGGACGCCCTCAATCAAGGCCAAATCTCTCTCTCGGCAGCAGTGGTTTCCCATTTCGATACCTGCCTGGGCTGTCTGGCCTGCGTTACCGCCTGTCCTTCGGGGGTGCGCTACGACCGGCTGATCGCCGCCACCCGCCCGCAGATCGAGCGCAACCACCGCCGCAACCTTTGGGATTGGCTGTACCGCCAGTTCATCTTCTGGCTCTTCCCCTACCCGGCGCGGCTGCGGCCTCTGCTCTGGCCCCTTTGGCTCTACCAAAAAATGGGGGTCGGCGCCTGGATCCGCCAAGGGCTGGCGAAGGTCTCCCCGCGCCTGGCGGCCATGGAATCCCTCTTGCCCCCTCTTGAGGTGGGGCAACTGCTGCCCAAGCGCTACCCGGAGCGGATCCCGGCGGTGGGCGAACGCCGCTTTCGCGTGGGGCTGCTCCTCGGCTGCGTGCAGCGCCTGTTTGCCCCGCAGGTAAATGAGGCCAGCATGCGCGTCTTAACCCACAATGGCTGTGAGGTGGTGATCCCGCCCGCCCAGGGCTGTTGCGGAGCCTTGCCCCACCACCAAGGGCAACTGCAGCAGGCAGAAGCCCTGGCCCGCCAGATGGTGGATGCTTTTGCCGGCTACGAGTTGGATGCCATTTTGGTGACTGCCTCCGGCTGCGGCCACACCCTCAAGGAGTACGGCCACCTTTTGGCCAGGGATCCCGACTACCAAGAGAAAGGGGCTCAGTTTGCGGCCAAAGTCAAGGATATCCAGGAGTTTCTGGCGCAGGTAGGGCTGACCGCTCCCCTGTACCCCCTGCAGCCGGATCCCTTGGTGCTGGCCTATCAGGATGCCTGCCACATGCTGCACGGGCAGCGCCTCAGCCAGGAGCCGCGACAACTGCTGCGGCAAATTCCCGGGCTGGAGCTGCGGGATCCTGTCGATGCCGCCCTCTGCTGCGGCAGCTCCGGCGTCTACAACCTGCTGCAGCCCGAGGTGGCCGACGAGCTGGGATCCCAGAAGGTGGCCAACCTGCTCAACACCGGCGCCCAGGGGATCGTCTCCGCCAATATCGGCTGCCGCCTGCAGCTCCAGAAGCACCTGCGTCTGCAAGGCAAGGCCGGGATCCCCATTTATCACCCGATGGAACTCCTGGATCGCGCTCTCCGACCGCCCACTCCTCCTTCTAGCTAGAGCTTGAGGGCGGCACGGGGATCATAGGACTGAACCCGCTGCAGCTTTTCGTAGAGCTCCCGCTCCTCCTCCGAAACACGGGTGGGCAAATAGATCTGAACTACCGCGTAGAAATCGCCCCGCTCTCCATTGCCCTTGGGAAAACCCCTCTCTGCCAAGCGCAACTTTCGCCCCGGCTGCATGCCGGGTGGGATCCGCAGCTTCACCACTCCATCCAAGGTGGGCACCTCCACCTGGGCGCCCAAGACGGCCTCGCTGGGGCTGATGGGCAAATCGCAGTAGACGTCAAACCCCTCAAGGCGGTAGAAGGGGTGCTCCTTCAGCTCGATCTTGAGGTACAGGTCGCCGGCGCCGCCGTTGGGTTTGGGGTGGCCTTGGCCGCGCAGGCGAATCCGCTTCCCTGGCGTCATCCCTGCTGGGATGTTGACCTCGAGCACGCGATCCCCGCCCACCCGTAGGCGGCGTCTGCCCCCTTCAAAAGCTTCGGGAATGGTGAGCTGGATGGTGGCCTCCGCATCGTAGTTGGCGTTGCCAGCGGAGCTACTGCTGCGATCCGCACCTGAGTTGCGCACCCGGCCCAGCAGTTGATCGATGAAGTCTTGAAAATCCTCAAATTGGCTGAAATCGACGCCACTGCCAAAACCGCTTCCCCCAAAGTCTTCGCTGAAGGAGCTGTCGCCAAAAGGGCTGCTGCTGTAAGGCTGGCTGTAGGTATCCCGCCGGTAGCGGAACCCGCCCTGCTGGTAGTACTGGCCAAATTGGTCGTATTGCCTGCGTTTGCCGGGATCCGAGAGAACTTCGTAGGCTTCGTTGATCTCCTTAAACTTCTCTTCGGCAGCTTTGTTGTTCGGGTTAACATCCGGGTGATATTTTCGGGCCAGGCGCCGATAGGCCTGCTTGATCTCGTCGGCGGTGGCCGTCTGGCTGACCCCCAAAATCTTGTAGTAGTCCTTGAAATTTTGCATGGAGGCGTCCGCAGGCAAGTCACTGAGAAGGGTCAGAAAACCAAGAGGCCAGGCATCAAGGGATCCCTCCCTCTGACCTGTTGACGAAAAGAGAAAGAGGCGGGCTAGACGCTATCGCCCATCCCGTCCCTCCCCATTATCGATGCTCCAGACAAAGGCGGGATCCGCCCTGCGGGCCCCAGGGGGATCCCATTGTCGTTACTTGCTCTCGGTGAAGTCGGCGTCGATGACGTCGTCGCTGCCGCCGGAGGTTGTCCCAGAGGTGGAGCTGGAAGCGGCGCCGGGCTGCTGATAGAGCTCGCTGCTCATGGCGTAGAGGGCCTCTTGCAGCTCCCGCTCTTTGCTCTGGATGGCGCTGTCGTCGTCCCGCTGGATGGCCTCCCGCAGTTCTCGCACCAGAGTCTCGATTTGGCTGCGTTTGCTGGACGGGATCTTGTCTCCCAGCTCCTTCAACTGCCGCTCAGCCTGGTAGGCCAGCGAGTCGGCCTTGTTGCGGCGCTCGATTTTCTCGCGGCGGGCGCGGTCTTCGGCAGCGTATTTTTCCGCCTCGGCGATCATCCGCTCCACCTCTTTGCTATCCAGCGTGGAGGCGCCGGTAATGGAAATGCTCTGCTCCTTGCCGCTGCCCTTGTCTCTGGCCGTCACTTTGAGGATGCCGTTGGCGTCGATGTCGAAGGTCACCTCGATCTGCGGCACACCGCGGGGAGCCGGCGGGATCCCGTCCAGCTTGAAGCGGCCCAGGGACTTGTTGTCGCGAGCCAACTCCCGCTCCCCTTGCACCACGTGGATTTCCACCGAGGTCTGCCCATCTTCGGCGGTGGAGAAAATCTCCGACTTGCGGGTGGGGATGGTGGTGTTGCGCGGGATCAGCTTGGTGGCGATACCGCCCAGGGTTTCCACCCCCAAAGACAAGGGGGTGACATCCAGCAACAGCACGTCTTTGACCTCGCCCGCCAGCACGCCAGCTTGGATGGCAGCACCCACGGCCACCACCTCGTCGGGGTTGACAGTTTGGTTGGGCTCTTTGCCCAGCAGCTCCTTCACCAGCCGCTGCACCGCCGGGATGCGGGTGGAGCCGCCCACCAGCACCACTTCGTTGATGTCGGCCTTGGTGAGCTTGGCATCCCGCAGGGCCTGCTCCACCGGCCCTTTGCAGCGCTCCAGCAAGTCGGCGCAGAGGTGTTCAAACTGGGCGCGGGAGAGCTTCAACTCCAGGTGCTTCGGACCATCGGCCGTGGCGGTGATGAAGGGCAGGTTGATGGTAGTCTCGGAGACGCTGGACAGCTCGATCTTGGCCTTCTCGGCGGCTTCCGTCAGCCGCTGCAGGGCCTGCCGGTCTTGCCGCAGGTCGATCCCTTCCATTCGCTTGAACTCTTCGGCCATCCAGTCGACGATCTTCTTGTCGAAGTCGTCGCCACCCAACTGGGTATCGCCGCTGGTGGCCTTCACCTCGAAGACGCCATCCCCCACCTCCAGAATGGAGACGTCGAAGGTGCCACCGCCCAAGTCGAAGACGAGGATGGTCTCGTTGTTGCGCTTGTCCAAGCCATAGGCCAAGGAAGCCGCCGTCGGCTCGTTGATGATGCGCAGCACTTCCAAGCCGGCGATCCTCCCGGCATCTTTGGTGGCCTGCCGCTGCGAGTCGTTAAAGTAGGCCGGGACAGTAATGACGGCTTGGGTGACCGGTTGGCCTAGGTAGCGGCTGGCGTCTTCTACCAGCTTGCGCAGCACCATGGCCGAGATCTCTTCGGGGGCAAATTCCTTGTTCATGCGGGGTGAGTACAACTTGACATTGCCCCGCTCATCCCGCCGCACCTGGTAGGAGACCCGCTTGGCATCGACGTTCAGCTCATCGTACTTGCGCCCGATGAACCGCTTGACCGAGTAAAAAGTGTTCTCGGGGTTGAGCACCGCTTGGCGACGGGCCATCTGGCCCACCAGGCGCTCCCCATCTTTGGTGAAAGCGACCACTGAGGGTGTAGTGCGGCTCCCCTCGGCATTGGGAATGACAGTGGGGACGCCCCCTTCCATTACGGCGACAACCGAGTTGGTTGTGCCCAAGTCAATTCCTACAACTTTTCCCATCGGCTCCTTGTTCTCCTTTTGTTCAAGACGTGACCTCGGCTACCGCCGCCAGGCTGTATGAAGTAGCTTGGGCAGCCAATCCGTGAAAATTCAGCAGGTATTTAGCCGTTTCCTAGGTCGATCCTAACCAGCAGGGCATCTGGGTCAGGGTGAGAATGCCGCCCATTTCTGGCGACTGGAAGGCAGAACAGTTACGGATCTCCGTACCTGCCGCGGCCTTGCTTCCAGGACCGGTTGGGGCAAGGGCGGCTAGCTCTGGATAAGCTGCAGGGCTTCCAGGCTGCGGGCTACAACGGTTTCGGCCAAGGGCAGGTAGCCCATCTCTGCGGCCAGAGCTTGTCCCTCGCTGAGGGCCCAGCGCAGCACTGCCCGCAGGGCGTTGGCCATGGCGGGATCCCGATACTGGCGGTAGGCCAGGATCCAGGTGTAGGTGACGATGGGGTAGGCCCCCGCGCCGGCGGGATCGGGCACAAAAGCCCGCAGGTTGTCGGGCAGCTCGATTTCGCTCAGGGCCAGGGCCGAGGCTTCCGGGGTGGGGAGGACGAACTCGCCGCGGCGGTTTTCCAAGGCCGCCACCGACAGATCCAGGTCGCGGGCATAGACCGATTCCACATAGCCGATCACCCCTTCGCTGAGGAGCATCTGGGCGCTCATGCCTTCGTTGCCTTTCACCCCAATGCCCACCGGCCACTCCAGGGACATGCCGACGCCGATCTCGGAGGCCCAGGTGGGGTCGATGGCGGCCAGGTGGCGGGTAAAGGTGTCGGTGGTGCCGCTGCCGTCGGAGCGGTAGCAGACGGCGATGGGCAGGTCGGGGATCTCCAGGTCGGGGTTGAGGGCCAAAATCTGCGGATCCCGCCACTGGGTAATTTGGCCGCGGAAGATCTGCACCAACACCGAGCGGGACAGTTTGAGGCCGGAGCGGATCCCGGGCAGGTTGTAGCCGACGGCAATGCTGCCTGCCGTCATCGGGATCATGACCACGCCCCGCTTGACTTCGGCAATTTCGGCATCGGTCATGGCCACGTCGCTGGCGGCAAAGTCCACCGTCTGGTCGATAAATTGGCGGATGCCGGCGGCGCTGCCCACCGGCTGGAAGTTGATTTCGACTTTGGGATCCACCTGGCGGTAGTCGGAAAACCAGCGCAAATACAGGGGAGCCGGGAAGGTGGCCCCGGCCCCGTTGATCAACAAGGTCTCAGCGGCAAGCTGGCTGTCGGCAACAGGGCCAGCCTGCCCAGAACGGGATCCCCTTTGGCAGGCGCTCAGGCCAGCAGCAGCCAGCAACGACAGCAGCATTTTTCGGCGGCGAAGGCGGGGCAGTTGCACCATAGCTGAGGCGCTCCAAGCTCTCCGCCCCGATCCTTGTCTTGCCTACGGAGCCCTGTCAAGGGTGGCCATCCTGAGCTCTGGGAAGCACCAGAGGGGACAACCTTCCGCAAAAGGCAGCTTCTTCCCTCCACCAACTTGTCGCCGATCCTTGCAGGATTCGCTGCGCTCTTGGGCAACAGTTGGGATCCCAACCCCGCTTCTGGATCCAGAGTAAAAAACGAAGCTTGAGCGAGAAAAACAAAGAAAAACAGCGAAAAAAAGAGAACGAGAGAGTTGAGTTCTGCAGCAACTGCAGAGGGATCCTCAGGCCAAAGCCTTATCTGGCAAGGCTTAGCCGGTTTGGGGCCGGATCCCCCCTGCCTTGGAAAAATCTTGACATATCTTGGAATAGGGCAATATATTGTGGATTCTGTGCAGAAATCCTGCGCTGTTCACATCTCGGTATCTGGGGGACTACTATGCCGACTTTGACTCGTTCTCCCTGGACACTGCGAGACAGCGAAAAGCTCTATCGCATCTCAGGTTGGGGGGATCCCTACTTCCGTATCAACGCCGCCGGTCATGTGGAGGTAACCCCACAGGGCTCACAGCAGCAGGAAGGGGGCATCGACCTGTACCACCTGGTAACGGATCTGGTGGCGCGGGGTTTGCAGTTGCCTTTGTTGATTCGCTTTCCCGAGATCGTGGCCGACCGCATGCGGCGGATTTGTGAGAGCTTTCAGCAGGCCATCGAGCGCTTTGGCTACCCCAACGTCTACCGAGGGGTTTACCCGGTCAAGGTGAACCAGCAGCGCCACCTGGTGGAAGAGGTGGTCAAGCACGGCCGTGCCTACCACTTTGGCCTGGAGGCGGGATCCAAGCCGGAGCTGTTGATCGCCCTGGCTCTGCTGGATACACCTGGGGCTTTGTTGATCTGCAACGGCTACAAAGACCGCGACTTTATGGAAACGGCCCTCTTGGCCCAGCGGCTGGGGCGCACCCCCATCATCGTCCTGGAACGGCTGCAAGAGCTGGAGCTGGTGCTGCAAGCTGCCGAGCACCTGGGGATTGATCCCCTGCTGGGGGTGCGGGCCAAGCTGTCCGCCCAGGGCAGTGGCCGCTGGGGCACCTCGGCTGGGGATCGGGCCAAGTTCGGCCTCACGGCCACCGAGATGTTGCAGGTGGTGGAGCGGCTGCGGGAAGTCGGCAAGCTGCACTGTCTGCGCCTGTTGCACTACCACATCGGCTCGCAGATCTCGATGGTGAGCGTGCATGGGCGGGCCGTGCGGGAGGCCAGCCAGATCTACATCGAGCTGGTCAAGCTGGGGGCGCCGATGGGCTATCTGGATGTCGGCGGCGGCTTGGGGGTCGATTACGACGGATCCCAGTCCACCAGCCACTTTTCCCAGAGCTACAGCCTGGAAGATTACGCCGCCACCGTGGTGCAGACGGTGCTGACCGCCCTGCAGCCGCACGGGATCCAGCCGCCGGTGCTGGTGACCGAAAGCGGGCGGGCCCTGATGTCCCACCAGTCGGTGCTGGTCTTCGACATCCAGGATGTCAACGCCGCCAGCCCCTACCCCATGCCCACCCAGCTCACCTCCGATGCTGAGGTGATCCAAAAGCTGAACCAGCTCTACTACGAGATCCGGCCCGAGACCCTGGTGGCCGACTATCGCCGCTGCCAGGAGCTGAAAGAGGCCGCCCTGCGCCAATTTACCGAGGGATCCCTCAGCTTGCGGGAGCGGGCCGAGGTGGAGCGGCTGTTTTGGAACTGCTCCGACAAGATCTGCACGCTGGCCTACGAGCAGCACCAGGCGGGGCAGCCGGTGGCCGTAGATCTCCTGGATCTGGACGAGATGCTGGCCAGCATCTACTACGGCAACTTCTCCCTCTTCCAATCCCTGCCGGATAGCTGGGCCATCGACCAGGTGTTCCCCATCATGCCCATCCACCGTCTGGACGAGGAGCCGCGCCAATGGGCTACCTTGGCGGATCTAACCTGCGACAGCGACGGCAAGATCAACCGCTTCTTTGGCGAAGACGGCCAAATCACCTCGGTCTTGCCGCTGCATGATCCCAACGGGCAGCCCTACCTGCTGGGGGTGTTTCTGGGGGGCGCCTACCAAGAAATCCTGGGGGATCTGCACAACCTGTTTGGGGACACCAACGCGGTGCACATCCGCACCCGTCCCGGCGGCTACCAAGTCACCCAAGTCATCAAGGGGGACACCATCGGCGAAGTGCTGAGCTGGGTGCAGTACAACAGCGAAGACCTGGTGGAAACCCTCCACCACGCCACCGAAGCCGCTCTGCAACGGGGGCAGATCAGCCTGGCCCAGGCCCGCGCTTTGCAGCAGCACTTTGAAGACAACCTGCGGGCCTACACTTACCTGCACCGCTAGCTGCCCCTCTGCCATCCCGGCTTTAGCTCGTGGGGGTGGTGGGGGTGGCTGAGCCCTGCGCTGTACTCAGTGCCGGGAGTAGGTCACGGAAGGGGTGGGCTCTATGGCCCCCTTTTTCTAATGACAGCTTCCGGCCTGAGCAGAGGTGCTCCTTACCCGGCAATCTGAACCAGACACGGGTTTGATCCACAGCCAACCAAAAAAAGCAGCGTCACGTCAGCCATCCCTGCCCGCTGGCGACGTACCCCCCTTGGAGAAGTTAAGCCCGGCGAAGAAAGTTGACCAACGCCAACAAAACCAGAGCCCCAACGGTTGCCATCACCAAGTTCCCCAGCAGACCTGTAGCCCATAAGCCGAGCAAGTTGAAAAGGTATTCTCCCACAACTGCTCCGCAAATGCCGACAATGATGTTACCAATCAGGCCAAAACCGTAGCCGCGCTGGATAGACCCTGCCAGCCAACCGGCAATTACCCCGATCACTAGAGACCTTAGTACGCTTTCCATGCCCTTTGCTCCTTCTTTTCTCGAGACAAATCCACTCCACCTCCAGCTTCTTTCGAAGTCGAGACAGATCCTGGCAGTGACATGATAACTACAGGGATCCCTTGCTTTCCACGGCTCCCCAGCTCTACAAAAGGAAAGACTGGCAGGGTGAGATCTGCCAGCCTAGGTTAGTTCCCTGGAAGTGAGCTGAGAGCGTCGTTGCCAACGACTTCAACCCAGTTCCAGTCTCTGCCGTTTCCCCCCCCTCCCGAAGTGATCCGGATCACGCGGCAAAGGTTCTTTAGAAGCGGCCCTGCTCCCCACCTCTGACCGACAAAGGTCAAAGCAATGGAGGCAGAGCCCTAGAACAAGGGCAATTGCTGCTCTTCCCCTTCAGCAAGGCTTGCAGGATCTGCCTCCTCCCTGTTGGCATTTCCCTCTGACAAGGGATCTGCTGCTTCCGCCAACAACTGACGAGCAGCGGCTAGCAACTCGTTGCGCAAGGGGGCCAGATCGCTGCGGTCGGCCAGATAGTGCTCCAGGGCCGTCAGGGGCTCTAGACAACTGGGATCCAGGGCCGGCAGGCGAATGCGGCTGGGGCTGACCACGTCTGGGACGAGAGTATAGCTGAAGGCAGGGGCGAGGGCCTGGTGCAGGGTCCGCTCGTCAACGCAATCGAGCTGGTCAGGGCGGAGGCGGTAGATCAGGCGCAGGATGGAGCCGGGTACAGGGGCCTTGGCAATGGCCTCCAGCAGTTTGGCCTGCACCTCTTGGGGGGGATAGGGGGTGAGATCAAGGCGGATGGAGTGAAAGGTGCGGGTGGGCAAGGGCAAAAATTCGTAGCTCGCCCCCGTGGCCGTCACCTCTGCCAACACACAACCTTTTTCCTCTTGTTCCTCCCCAAAGTCGACTCGCTCAATGCTGCCGGGATAGATTACCAAGGGATCCCGACACAACACCTGGTGACGGTGCACATGACCCAAAGCCACGTATTGGTAGGCGGGCCGCGCCAGCAGCGACAGGGGCACCGTCACTCCCTTGCCCACCGAAAGATGCCGCTCCGTCCCGTAGCGGGCTGTATCCACCATCACATGGGCCAACAAAATCGCCGGGATCCCTGGCTGCAAAGTGCGGATCTCCCCTTCCAGAGCCAGATCGAGGCGCTGCAGGAGCTGCTGAGTGAATACTTCGGCATTGAGATCCAGGCTCTCCTGGCGGGCAAGCAGGGTGGAGCGGTTTAGCCAAGGCAAGGTGGTCACCTGCACCGGGCCGCTGCGAGTTTCAATCCAATGGGTCTGCAGCCGATCCCCCACAACGAATCCCGCCACCCCCAGAGCGCGGTAGATGGCCAAGCTGTTGCCCTCTTGCCCCTGCCCGTACTGGTCGTGGTTGCCCACCAAGAGAACGGTCGGGATCCGGGCATCGGCCAGGCGGCGAAATTGTTGGGCAAAGAGCTCTTGGTGCAGCGGCGGCGGCGTCGCGTCGGGAAAGGCATCGCCCCCAAACAGCACCAGATCCACAGCCTGATCGAGGGCATGATCAATGCATAGGCGCAAAGAAGCGACAAAATCCTCCAAACGCGTGTTCAGCCCCGTAGCTGGGTTGATGGAGCCGTAGGCCAAGCCACTGCCCAAATGAATATCGGAAAAATGCAGCAGCTTCACCATCTCAAGCAGCCTTGAAGCCCTTCCATCCGTTGCCCTCACTCCTGCCCGCCGTTTGCCTGCCTTGCCAACTTTTGGATTGGCACCCCACTCGGAGTCAGATGAGGAATCCCCGCTGAAGCTAAGCCTGTCGGCGCGGCCTGGCTCGATCCAAACGCAAAGGTCGGCCCATAAATTCCTGGCCGTTGGCGACGTCGATGGCCTCCTCTTCCTCGGCCTCCGTGGCCAAATCCACAAACGCGAAGCCCCGTGTCTGGCCCGTTTCTCGGTCTATCGGGATTGTAACCGACTTAACGTTCCACCTCTGCTGGAAGAAAGCTGCTAGCTCTTCTGTTGAGGCTTTATAGTTTAGGTTTCCCACAAAAATGGTCATGGCAATTCAAGCAAAGCAAGGCGCGAATCGGAAAGAGCGGCAACCAAAGCTCAAGGTACTTCACTTTTATCACGGGGCCCCGCCTAATCGCACAACATGACAGGATGTAAAGGGATCGCCGCTCAAAAATCTTCGCACTTTCCCATCCAAAATGTGCTTTTGTCAAACTTTACGGGCGTGTACTTTTCCCGCTCCTTTGTTGAGTTTCCCCTCCAGCTCTGGCTCGACCGGTATCCGGAGGCCCTTGTCGTTTTGTTGCAACTTGTTAAACTAGATTGTTAAGATATGTATTGTCCTGCTTGCAGTGCTTGTTGGGAGCAGCGCTGGGATATCCTAGCGCGAGTCTCTCACCTACCCTAAGAGTCTCAAGGTGACGACAATGGAGGAAACGCTAGGTCTCTCTCTGGAGCAAGAATTTCGCCAGCGGGCTTTCGAGACGCTGGTAGCTCGCATGAGCCCTGAGCAGGCCAAGGACATCCTGGTCAAGCTGCACAAGCAAATGCTGTTGCAGGAGGCCACCTACCGCCAGTTGCTGCGCCATTCTCTTGAGGTTTGATGCACGCCCTTTCGTTTCCCACCTGGTGGATTCACATTGCCAGCGTCTTGGAATGGCTGGCGGCCATTGTTTGCGTGTGGCAGTTTGGGGAGCGAACGGGCCGGCCAGAGTGGCGCGGCTTGAGCTGGGCGATGTTGCCTGCTCTGGTGGGGGCAATGTGTGCCATTACCTGGCACTGGTTTGACAACGATCCCGCCCTCAACTGGGTGGTAACTGCCCAGGCGAGCTTGACACTTCTGGGCAATTGCACTCTGGCCTGGGCTGCCTACCGCATTTGGCGGGCGGAGCAGGCGGATCAGTCCCTTGGGAGGAGGGATCCAAGCTAGGCGATGGACAGTTTGTTTGCCCTTTCTCTATTTCCCTATTTGGCCTTCTTGTTTTTCCTGTCGCGGCTCCGCCGGATCCCGCGCCTGGCTTTGATCGGGTTTTGGCTGCTGCTACTGTTTGTGGCCGTCAGCATCCCGGCAGGGTTGTATGCCCAACTGCATTACGGCACTTCCCTGGCCAATGTGGATCCCTTGCATGGGGGAGCAGAGGCTTTCCTCACCCTCTCCAACATTCTGGTGGCCCTGGGCTTCAAGCAAGCCATTGACCAACAGGGATCCCCAGAGGTCGAGGAAGACAGCTCCGAGTTGTATTGACCTTCTCCCCAGTCCGGATTCTTTCTCGCTTGTCGCGAGCTACAGGGGCGGGAGACTGCCATATGTTTGTGGGGGAGGCCATAACCCCAACCTGGACCTAAGCCCAGATACTGACAACGCTGCACCCTCCCCAAACGGGGTGGGGCTGGCGAACATGGCATAGAAGGCGGCTGATCCCCAGCCCCCCTTGCATCCTCCCGTATACGGGGGGAAAGGGGGAGGACGGGGCCTGCGCCGCCAAGGTTTTGGTGATTGCAAACAAGCCCGAGCCAGTCCTTCGGCCCTACCCGCTGCCGAGCCCAAGCACTCCGTGCTGCTGACGCAACTATTCCCAGCTTCTCTGGCAGAGGCAGAGGGGAGCTGAACAGCAGACGCATCGCTTCGGCACGGCTTGGACTGAATGTAGAATGGAAGTCCAGACGGGATGTCTGCTGTTGTTTATTCTGAGAGACCTGCCGGATGGTGGCCACCCTTTCTGTCCCCAAAGCCAAGCTGAAAAACCCGCCTCTGCGCATCCATCGCATGGGTGACAAGGTGCTGCGGCAGCCGGCCAAGCGCGTCAGCCAGGTCAACGACGAGATCCGCCAGTTGGCGCGAGACATGCTGCAGACGATGTACAGCGCCGATGGCATTGGCCTGGCAGCTCCCCAGGTGGGCATTCCCAAGCGCTTGATTGTGGTAGATCTCTATCCCGATAAGCCGGAAGTGCCACCGCTGGTGCTGATCAACCCGGAGATCCGCGAGTACCTCGGCGAAGTTGTAGCCGGCCAGGAAGGCTGCCTTAGCATTCCGGGCGTCTTCTGCGAGGTCATGCGGCCGCAGGGGGTGGTGGTTTCGTTTAAGGACGAAACCGGGCGGCCCCGCACCCTCCAAGCCGACGACCTGCTGGCGCGGGTTATCCAACACGAAATCGATCACCTCAACGGTGTGCTGTTTGTGGATCACGTGGAAAACGAGCTGCTGTTGGATCAGGAGCTGCGCAAGCACGGCTTCCAGATGCAAGATGTGCAGCGCAAAAACAGCACACTTGCCACCCCTCCACCGAAACCTCGCTAGGTCATTGCCGCAGGCGCTGCGCCAAGAGCTGTTCTTCTAGAGCAGCAATGCGGTTGTAGGCAGCGGTTAGCTGGGCGCTCAGGCGCTGGATCTGGGCTTCAGGAGCAAGTTCATACGCCGGGCTGCGGTTGCTTACTACAGGGGGATCCTCCTCCAGCAAAAAGTTGTGGCTCCCATCTTCCACCAAGTCTGAGGTGAGAACGCTGTAACGGGAGGGGGCGGGGGCATTTTTTTTAGCCTCCTGCTTTGCCAGGAGAGCAGCCGCCACCTGCTCCGGCATCCGCTCGATGGCAGCTTTCAGCTCCTGAATTTGCAACTCCAGACGCTCAAAATAGTGCTGCAAGGTTTCGCTCATAGCTGCCCCGGTTCTGACTCTTTACTTTCATTGAAAGAGATAAGTTCTCGCTCCTCCCCTTCTTCCCCCAGATCATTTAACGATTACGCGGTTGGAGCACTAAAGTCGGCTTCAGGAGTTTGCCCTATCAAGCCAGTCCTGCTGGCTGGCGTCGGCCACAATTGAGACAGGCTCTCTCCAAAGTTTTTTCCAGAGCAGGTTCCTCTCTATTTCCAGGCAAAAAATGCAGGATGCGGTTCCCCCCTCGTCACAACAGGGCTATACCTTGCCCGTGTTTGCGGTGGCTGCTGCTAAAGCCGCTCTCCGCCGCCTTCTGGGGATCCCTTTGGAGCAGGACGGCGCTCATCCTGTCATTGCAGTGCAGGTGGAGCCCCAGTTCCCTGATGTTTGCATCCGGATCCCAGTGGAGCAGGTGGCTGCTCTCTCGGAGAACACCGCTTTGGCCATTACCCGTTCGGATCCCGGCCCTCATCTGGATCTCACCCGCAACACGCCGGTCTGGGCCTGGGTGGGCTTGGAGGAACGGGATCCCGCCACTCCGCCTTTGCTCCTGGAAGCGGGAGAGGGGCTGGGGCGGCATGCTGATGGCAGCCCGGCCATCTATGCTTACGCTCGGCGCCTGTTTGAGATCAATCTTTCGCCTGGGATCCCGGATGGGTATCGCCTGCGGGTGCGCATCATCTTGCCGGAGGGAAAACTCTTGGCGGAGCGGACTTCCAATGCGGCGTTTGGGGTGCTGGAGGGACTGGCTCTCTTGGGAACGCGGGCCGAGGTGGAGCCTTCTGCCAGTGCCGAGAGCCTGGAGCGGGCCCGCCGCGAATTGCAACAGAAATTGGCCAACCACCGGCATCTGGCCTTTTGCGTGGGCAGCCATGGGCAGCAGGTGGCCTTGCGGCAAGGGATCCCAGCAGAACAAATTCTACTGGTGGCCAATTGGATCGGGCCGCTGCTGGTGGAAGCGGCATTGCGAGGGGCAGACTCGATTCATTTGATCGGCTACCACGGCAAGTTGATCAAGCTGGCGGGGGGCATTTTCACCACTTCCAGCCATGTGGCCGATGCCCGCCTGGAGATCTTGGCGGCAGCCCTCATTCGCTGCGGGGGAACAGCCGAGCAGGCGCGGCAGGTGCTGGAGCTGAGGACGGTAGAGGCAGCGGTGCAGTATCTGAAGGATCTGGGCTGGGCAGAGCCGGTGCTGCAGGAGCTTTCCCGACAAATCCGCCAGCGGGCGACAGCCTATGTGCAAAAGTATGCCGCTCGATCCCTGCCGGTGCAGGTAACCCTGTTCGATCGCCAGGGCCAGGTCTGCGCTCAGGCGGGGATCCCAGGTCGTCTCGATTGAGACAAGGACGCCGCCACCCTACCCCAATCCTGATATGGCTCCCTTTTCAGGGAAAAAAGCGAGCAAAAGAAAGCTGGAGAAGCAAAGCCGCTCCCCCAGCTCCTGCCCATCGAAGTCAGTTTGGCACTTGGATCCCAGTCCTAATTCCCGGCAATCCTAACCGTATCCACCCGCCAGCGAGTGGCTCTGCCAGAAGTTGTGCCAGAAGACCGATAGCGGAAGGCAATGTAAACACGGCCAGGAGGTTGGATCCCAGGTAGAGAAATGTTTCCAGAATCCACAAATTGGCCTGTAGAGGGATTGGGAATCGTCAGGGCCGTCCAAGTGGCTGCCTGCACCGCCGCCGGAGTGCCCGCACCGTTGTAATCGGTGGAGTAAAGAACGCTTAGTTGCGGAAAAGGAACGCCGCTATCGGTAAAGGAACTCTGATTGCGGAAGGTCAGAACCGGGTTGTTGGCCGAAGCCAGGTTCAGAGGCGGAGTAATCAGCCAATCATCACCCGGTTGCTGGCCGCCGAAGGCGTTGGCCTCGGCATAGGAATTGACGCAGCACCAAGAGCGGGTGGTGTCGCCATCCACATCCACAATCTGCCAGCCAGCGGGAGCGGGGTTGCAGTTGTCAAAGTCTTCGGTTAGAGGCAGGTTAACTGGAGGAGGTGTTGGTGTTGGAGTTGGCGTGGGCGTTGGGGTCGGCGTGGGTGTCGGGGTCGGGGTTGGCGTTGGGGTCGGTGTGGGTGTTGGCGTCGGGGTTGACGTTGGCGTCGGCGTCAGGTTCAAGCCGACGATCACCGGGTCGTGATCGGAAGAACGGAAGGGATCCGGGGCGTAAAAGAGGCTCTGCTGTGAGGCGCTCTTGAAGCTCGTGGTGTAGTCCAGGCTCACTGGCTCGTCGGCGTTGATGTGCCACTTGGCCGACCCGGTCACTTGCGGCCTCAAGCTGGCGTTGGCCAAGGCGTGATCCAGGGATCCCCACTGACCTTGGAAGCTGAAGGAATAGCTGTTGGGGCCGTTGAGGTTGGTAAATCCGCCCTCCTCCAAGACTTTGATCGGGTCTTCCTTGGCGTAGGCGTTGAGATCCCCGATAATCAGCACATCCGGATCGGTGGAGCCGGTGGGGTTGGTGGACAACCAGTTCAGGATTTCCTGGGCAGCCCGCCTGCGGTTGCCGTTGCAATTGCCCTGGAAGGGATCGTTGTCGACAGGATCACAGGGGGATCCCTTCGACTTCAAGTGGTTGACCACCACCGTGAAGATGGCGTTGTTGCTCTTCTGCCGGAAGGTGACGGCCAAGGGAGGGCGGTGGCGACGAAGCGAGGGATCTTGGGTGAGTTCCCCGGTATCCAGAAAGGCGGGGTTGGTGCCAGGCGCAATTTCAACCGTAGCCGGCTTATAGATGAAACCATTGGTAATGGCATCACCGCCTAGGTTGGCTACCCCTACATCCACAAAAGCGTAGGTTCCCGGCCCCATGACCTGGTTGAGACCGTTCACCAAATCTTGGATGGAGCTGTTCGGGCCATAGCCGTCGTTTTCCAGCTCGTTCAGGCCCACAATATCGGCGTCCATGCGGCGAATCGCCTCGATGATCTTGTCCCGCTGGCGGGTGAACTCTGCGGCGTTCCTGGCCCCTCGACACTCGGAATTGTTGGGGAAGCAAATGTTGCCGAAGGTGTTGAAGTAGTTGAACAGATTGAAGCTGGCCACCTTCAGGGATCCGCCTACCGCGGGTGGAGTTTGCGGGCGAGGGTTGACGGACTGAAACGTCGGCAAGTTGCTGGGATCGTTGGGGTGGATGCGGTAGTCGATGGTGGCATCCACGTCGCCAGCGACGTTCCGGCCCCGTAACTGAGTCATGATCCCAACGATGTTGCTGACGCGATCCCCGCCCCGCACCGTGTTGGCAGCGCTGAGACCGCCAGGAGTGGGATAGATAACCGGATCCGGGTTTTGGGTGAGCAGCCGGTCATCGATGCGGATCCGTTTGCGGTTGTTCTCTTCCTGGAGGGCGGCCGCTTGGCTGGGATCCGCAATTTGCGTGGGGGTGAACAACCGCTCTGTGGCTACACTCAGCTCCCCGTGGCGTCCCAGCAGGAAAGAGTCGGTTACAAACAGGGGCTGGTTGCCGAAGGTAACCAGCATGCCCTCCAGAGCTTCCCGCTGCTCGGGAGTTAGCGGCAGAGCGATCTGAACCGGAGATGGCAGGGGATTGTTGGAGCTGCAGATAGTGAAGTTGGTAACGTTGGAGATCTGAGTTTGCTGGCGAAACTCGGCCACTCTCCCCGTCACCTGTACCCTATCCCCCAGGCTGACGTTGTTGGCCGTACCGCTGAAAACGAAGATGCCATCGGAAGTGGCCGGGTTGCCGTCGCCATCATCCTGCAGGTAGTAGCCCTGAAGATAGGTTTGGTTGGCTACTCCTTCGTTCTCAAAGTCTCCCACCACGATCCCGGAAACGGTAACAGTTTGGTCTACCAGCGGCGAAGCGAAGCCAGTGCCTTGGACAGTGCCAATCGGGGTCACGTTGGCGTTCGGATCACAGGCTCCTAAAGGAGGTGTCGGCGTCGGCGTGGGTGTTGCAGTCGGCGTCGCTGTCGGTGTTGCGGTGGGCGTGGCTGTCGGGGTGGGTAAAGGAGAAAGCGGGAGCAACGATCCTCGCCCCTGATCCGCACCCTTTCAGAGAAACTGAGAGCACTAGGCAAAACATTAACGCTGCCATCAGTTGCGCAGCACGGCGCAGAGCAGCCCTAACCCACATCCGCACACTCCTCCTTCGGGGATCCCATTTTTACCGCAACTACTGATACCACTCTCAGCAGAGAATTTGGGTAAAGAGGCAGTTAAGCTTTCCTTAAGAACTCGGAAAATCATCCTCTATTTGGTATTTGGTTCAAATTACAGCCTTTTAATTTAAAATAGGGTACAGGTATTCAAGAGGAAGGAGAGAAAG